>NZ_PSWK01000017.1:0-80183 GCF_002932735.1 Rathayibacter sp. AY1B7 | reverse complement strand
TCGTTCGTGGGTCGGTGCGCCGTGCCCGGCCCACCGACCCACGAACGAAGGACGAAGCCACCTGTGGCCGATCACTACGAAGTGCTGGGCGTCGACCGCGACGCCTCCGCCGACGAGATCAAGAAGGCGTACCGCCGACTCGCCCGCGAGCTGCACCCCGACGTCAACCCGAGCGCGGACGCCTCCGAGCGCTTCAAGCTCGTCACGCACGCCTACGACGTCCTGAGCGACGCCCAGCAGCGGGCGCAGTACGACCGCGGGCCCCAGGAGGGCTTCGGCGGCGGCGGCCAGGGCTTCGGCGGGTTCGGCGACATCTTCGAGACCTTCTTCGGGCAGGGCGCGCAGGGCTCGTCCCGCGGGCCGCGCTCCCGCCGCGAGCGCGGCCAGGACGCCCTGCTGCGCGTGGAGGTCTCGCTCGACGAGGTCATCTTCGGCACCCACCGCGACCTCGAGGTCGACACGGCGGTGCTCTGCGAGACGTGCCAGGGCTCGTGCTGCCAGCCCGGCACCTCGCCGGTGACCTGCGACATCTGCCACGGCTCCGGCCAGATCCAGCGCACGGTCCGCTCGCTCCTGGGCAACGTGATGACGGCGAGCCCCTGCGGCACCTGCCGCGGCTACGGCACCGTCATCGCGACCCCCTGCTCCACCTGCCAGGGCCAGGGACGCGTCCGCGCCCGCCGCACCATCCCCGTCGACGTCCCCGCGGGAGTCGACACGGGCCTGCGCCTGCAGATGCCCGGCAGCGGCGAGGTCGGCCCGGCCGGCGGCCCCAACGGCGACCTGTACCTCGAGATCAAGGTCAAGCACCACGACGTCTTCAGCCGCAACGGCGACGACCTGCTCTGCACCCTCGAGGTGCAGATGACGGACGCGATCCTCGGCTCCACGGCGTCGCTCAAGGCGCTCGACGGCGACATCGAGATCGAGATCAAGCCGGGCACGCAGAGCACCGAGATCGTCACGATCAAGGGACGCGGAGTCACGCGCCTGCGGGGCAGCGGACGCGGCGACCTCCGCATCGGCATCCAGGTCGTCACCCCGACGAAGCTGGGCCACCGCGAGCGGGAGCTGGTCCAGGAGCTCGCGAAGCACTACAAGCCGCAGAAGCCCGCGCTGACCCACTTCCAGCAGGGCCTGTTCTCCAAGCTCCGCGACCGCTTCCTGGGCTGAGCCCGTGGCGCACCACTACATCGACGAGTCGCTGGACTCCGGCGGCTTCGTCGTCGGGGGCCGGCTCGCGCTCACCGGCGCGGAGGCACGGCACGCCGCAACCGTCAGCCGGATCCGCGCGGGCGAGAGCGTCCGGGTCGGTGACGGGCGCGGACTCGTCGCGACCGCGGTCGTCGAGAGCGCGGAGCCGGCGCGAGTGGTGCTCGTCGTGGAGTCGATGCAGGAGTCCCCGGTTCCGTCCCCGCGCCTTGTCCTCGTCCAGGCCCTCGCGAAGGGCGACCGCGACGAGCTCGCCGTGCAGGCGGCGACCGAGCTCGGGGTGGACGAGGTCGTCCCGTGGCAGGCCGCGCGGTCGATCTCGCGGTGGTCGGGCCCGAAGGAGGAGAAGGGGCGCGAGCGCTGGCGGGCCATCGTGCGCGAGGCGAGCAAGCAGTCGCTGCGCCCCCGGGTGCCCGAGGTCGCGCCGCTCGAGCAGGTGCGCGGTCTCGTCGCGCGCGCCGCGACGTCCCGCGTGCTGGTCCTCGAGCCCTCGGCGCAGGCGCGGCTCTCCCAGGTGGTCCCGGACGGACGCGACCTGGTGCTCGTCGTCGGGCCCGAGGGCGGCATCGCTCCGGAGGAGCTGCGGCTGCTCGCGGAGGCGGGCGCCGAGGCCGTCGCGCTCGGCGACTCCGTCTTGCGCACCTCGACCGCAGGTCCCGCTGCCATCGCCGTCCTCTCGGCCCGCCTGGGCCGCTGGTGACGCTCCTCCACAGCCGCCTCGGGGCGCCGGAGCAGGGTGCCGTGGGCGAACGCGGCGCCCGTCGCGCACGGGCCCCGTTTAAGATGAGTGCATGAGCGAACCTACCGTCTTCACGCGCATCGTCCAGGGCGAGATCCCGGCCGATGTGGTGTTCGAGAACGAGCGCATCCTCGCGATCACCGACATCGAGCCGAAGGCGCCCGTCCACCTCCTCGTCTTCCCGAAGACCCAGGAGCACGCCACGGTCGCCGCCCTCGCCGCCGCCGATCCCGCCCTGCTCGCCGAGATGGTGCAGGTCGCCCAGTCGCTCGCCGACGCCCACAGCAACGGTCAGTTCCGCCTCGTCTTCAACTCCGGCGAAGAGGCGGGCCAGACCGTGTTCCACGTGCACGCCCACGTCCTGGGCGGCCACCAGACGGAAGGCTCCCTTGCCACCGGTTGAGAACACGGGCGCGAGCCCCGACGAGCGTCCCGCCCCCGGCGCGGACGCGTCCGAGACGACGCGGCGCGTCGTCGCCGTCGACGGAGTCGCGATGGTGCGCCTCCTCGGACCCCAGGACCGCCTCATCCGAGCGGTCGAAGGACGATTCCCCGATGTCCGGGTGCACGTGCGCGGCAACGAGGTGACGCTCGACGGCGAGCGCGAGCCCGTCGCCGCGGCGACGCGCCTGGTGGAAGAACTGGTGCGCATGACCGCGAGCGGGCACGATCTCGACCCGGAGGGCGTGCGCGAGTCCGCCCGCATCCTGCAGAACGGCGGGCCGGTGAGCCCGGCCGAGGCGTTCGGCCAGGCCATCCTCACGGCACGCGGACGGAGCGTGAGGCCCAAGACGCTCGGGCAGCGCGAGTACGTCGACGCGGTCGATCAGAACACCATCGTCTTCGGCATCGGCCCGGCCGGAACCGGCAAGACCTACCTGGCGATGGCGAAGGCCGTGCAGTCGCTGCAGCGCAAGGAGGTCGAGCGGATCATCCTGACCCGCCCGGCGGTCGAGGCGGGGGAGCGGCTGGGCTACCTGCCCGGCTCGCTCACCGACAAGATCGACCCGTACTTGCGCCCGCTCTACGACGCGCTGAACGAGATGATGGACCCCGAGATCGTCCCGAAGCTGCTCGCGGCCGGCACGATCGAGGTCGCGCCGCTCGCCTACATGCGCGGGCGCACGCTCAACAACTCGTTCGTCGTGCTCGACGAGGCGCAGAACACGACGCCCGAGCAGATGAAGATGTTCCTCACCCGCCTCGGCTTCGGCTCCAAGATGGTCGTCACCGGCGACATCACCCAGGTCGACCTGCCGACCGGCGCGAGCGGACTCCGCCTCGTGACGCGCGTGCTCGACGGCATCGACGACATCCACTTCTCGCGCCTGACCAGCGAGGACGTGGTGCGCCACAGCCTGGTCGGCCGCATCGTGGACGCGTACACCGAGTACGACCAGCAGAAGCAGGCGCAGCACTTCGAGCGCGAGCAGGCCCGGGAGTTCGCGAACCGCGCCGAGCGCCGCGGCCAGGCCGCCCGCCCGCCCGGCGACCGCCAGCCTCCGCGCGGCTGAGCCCGCCCGCCCCTCCCGAACCGAAGGAAGACCCGCCCCCGTGAGCATCGAGATCAACAACGAGTCGAGCGTCCTCGTCGACGAGGCCGCCCTGCTGCGCCTCGCCGGCTACGCGCTCGACTCGCTCCACGTGCACCCCGACGCCGAGCTCGCGATCGTGCTGGTCGACGAGGGCGCGATGGAGCAGCTGCACGTGCAGTGGATGGACGAGCCGGGACCGACCGACGTGCTCAGCTTCCCGATGGACGAGCTGCGTCCCGGGACCGAGGACGAGCAGACCCCCGCGGGGCTCCTCGGTGACATCGTGCTCTGCCCGCAGGTCGCGCAGTCCCAGGCCGAGTCGGCCGGCCACTCCGTGCTCGACGAGCTGCAGCTGCTGACCGCCCACGGGCTCCTGCACCTGCTCGGCTTCGATCACGCCGAGCCGGAGGAGGAGCGCGAGATGTTCGGCATCCAGCGCGACATCCTGGTCGGCTTCCACATCAGCGAGCGACGCCGCTAGAGCGCGCAGTGCCCACTCTCCAGCTCCTCATCGCCGCCCTCGCGCTCGTCGCCGTCGGCGGCTGGTTCGCCGCGACCGACGCCGCACTCGGCGTCCTCTCGCGCAGCGACCTGCTCGACATGGCCCAGCACTCCCGCAGCGCCCGCGCTCTCCGCGCGATCGCGGGCGACATGAGCGCCCACGTCAACGTCGTCAACTTCTCGCGGATCGCGGCCGAGACGACGGCCGCGGTGTTCGTCACCACGGTGCTGGTCGTCGAGGTCCCGCAGCTCTGGCTCGCGCTCCTGCTGGCGGTCCTGATCATGGCGGCGGTCTCGTTCGTCCTGGTCGGCTCCAGCCCCCGCAGCGTCGGGCGCGCCAACGCCCGCGCGGTCCTGTCCACCAGCGCCTCGCTCGTGCACGTGCTCCGGCTCGCGCTGGGTCCGGTCGCGCACGGGCTCGTGGCACTCGGCAACCGGGTGACGCCGGGGACCGGGCGCTCGGCGGGGTTCTCCTCCGAGGAGCAGCTGCTCAGCATGGTCGACGAGGCGACCGAGCAGGACGTGCTCGAGCAGGACGACCGCGAGCTGATCCACTCGATCTTCGAGTTCAACGACACCTTCGTCCGCGAGGTGATGGTGCCCCGCACCGACATGGTGACGATCGAGGCGACCTCCTCCGTCGGCGCCGGCATGGGGCTCCTGCTGAGCCGCGGCATCTCCCGGCTCCCCGTCATCGGCGACGGCGTCGACGACGTCCTCGGCGTGCTCTACCTGCGCGACGTGGCCCGGCACACCTACGAGCGGCCGGACGACGACGACACGGTCGCCGATCTCGCGCGCCCCGCGCTGTTCGTGCCCGAGTCGAAGAAGGCCGACGAGCTGCTCCGCCAGATGCAGCTCGAGTCCAACCACCTCGCGATGGTGGTCGACGAGTACGGCGGCATCGCGGGCCTGGTGACGCTGGAGGACCTCATCGAGGAGCTCGTCGGCGACATCTCCGACGAGTACGACCGCGAGGTCGACCTCTTCGAGGAGACGGCGCCCGGGGTCTACCGCGTCTCGGCGCGCCTGCCGGTGGACGAGCTCGGCGAGCTGTTCGAGCTCGACCTCGAGGACGACGACGTCGACTCGGTCGGCGGACTGCTGACCAAGGCCTACGGGCGCCTCCCCGAGCGCGGCGCGACGGCGCGGATCGGCGGAGTGCTGCTCGAGGCCGAGCAGGCGGACCCGCGCCGTGGGACCATCTCCACGGTGATCGTCCGCCGCGATCCCGATCTGGACACCGCCGGCGAGCCCGGCACCGGCCCCGTCGCGATCATCGCGGACGGCGGCACCACCACCCCCAGCCCGAGCACGGCTCCCACCCGCGGAGCCACGGGCGATCAGCACGAGGACGCACGATGACCGACACCACTCCCGCCGCCGCACCCTACCGGGCGGGCTTCGTGTCCTTCGTCGGCCGCCCGAACGTGGGCAAGTCGACGCTCACGAACGCCCTCGTCGGCGAGAAGATCGCCATCACGAGCTCGAAGCCCCAGACCACGCGGCGCGCTATCCGCGGCGTGGTGCACCGCACCGACGGCCAGCTGATCGTCGTCGACACCCCCGGCATCCACCGGCCGCGCACGCTCCTCGGAGAGCGGCTGAACTCGCTCGTCACCTCGACCCTCGGCGACGTCGACGTCATCGGGATGCTGTTCCCCGCGGACGAGCCGATCGGCCCGGGAGACCGCTTCATCAACGAGCAGCTCGACTCCTTCCCGCGCGCTCGGAAGGTCGCGATCGTCTCGAAGGTCGACCTCTCCTCGAAGAAGTCCGTGGCGAAGCAGCTGCTCGCCGTCTCGGAGCTGCGCGAGTGGGACACGATCGTGCCGATCTCGGCCGTGACCGAGGAGCAGCTGGACGTCCTGGCCGTCGAGCTCCTGCGCCTGATGCCGGTCTCGCCCGCCCTCTACCCGGAGGAGGCGGTGACCGACGAGGACCTGTCCTCGCGGATCGCCGAGTTCATCCGCGAGGCCGCTCTCGAGGGCGTCTCGGACGAGCTGCCGCACTCCCTCGCCGTGACGCTCGACGACATGGTCGAGCGCGAGGACGGCTCGCTGATCGACATCTACGCCAACGTCTTCGTGGAGCGCGACAGCCAGAAGGGCATCATCATCGGCAAGGGCGGCCAGCGCCTGCGCGAGGTGGGAGCCGTCTCCCGCGAGCAGATCGAGCGCCTGCTGGGCCGTCGCGTGTTCCTCTCCATCCGGGTGAAGGTCGCCAAGGAGTGGCAGCGCGACCCGAAGCTGCTGGGGCGCCTGGGCTTCTGACGCCGGAGGACGACGGCGGTCACCCTCCAGGACGACGCCCCCGGGCGCGCGGACCCGTAGCGTGGTCCTCATGCGCGCCCTCCTCGACCGACCGGCGGCCCTGCCGATCGCCGGGGCGCTGCTCGCCGCCCTCCACCTGCTGCTCGGGCTCACCGGGGTCACTCCGACCGAGCGGATCGCCGGCGGCCTCGTGCTCGCGCTGGCCCTCGCCGTCGCGGGATTCCTGCCCGCGCTCGCCCCCTCGCTCGTCGCGGTCGGCGCGCTCGCCGACGGAGGCGTCCTGCTCGGCGGCGTCCCCGTCGACGGGGTGCTCGTCGGCCTGGTCGTCCTCTGGCAGACGACCCGCCGGGTGGGCCCCTGGACCCGTGCCCTGGCGCTCGCGGGCGGCCTGATCCTCGCCGGGATCGGCGGCGTCACCGTAGCGCTCGGCCTCTCCGGCCCGCTCGATCCGTCCGGGCTCCCGGCGCGCGTGGAGTTCGTGGTCCTCGCCCTGGTCGCCCTCGCGGTCGCCTCCGTGCTCGGTGCGGCGAAGGTCCTCGTGTACCTCAACGCGCTGCGGGCGCCGGTCCTCGCGGGCGATCGGATCGACGCGCTGCTGAACCGGGTCGCCGGTCCGCAGGACCCCTTCGCGGTGGGGGTCGCCGGTGGTCAGGCGCTGGTGCTCCTCCTCGTCGCCGGCCTCCCGTTCGCCGGGGTGGACGGCGCGATGCAGCTGCTGGTCGCGGGCGTGCTCGCGGTCGCGCTGGTGCTGCACCGGCGGTCCCCGGTCCTCGCCCTCTCGATCGCCTGGGCCGGTGCCGCCCTCCAGATGAGCGCGAGCCTCGCTCCCGGACCCGCGGATCTGGCCATCCTGGCCGTCCTCTTCGGCGCCGGCGCGTCGGAGTCGCGGCGGGTGCGGATCGCGGGCGCGGTGTCGGCCGTCCTCGGCGCCGTGGTCGCCGTCGTCTACCTCGTCCTGGTCTTCGACCTCGTCGCGAGCGCCTACGACGGCCTGCTGTCGGCCGGCGCCACCTTCGGCGGGATCCTCGCGACGCTCGGCCTCTCCTGGACCATCGGACTGCTCTCCCGCTCGGTCCGCCGGGCGCGGGAGGGCCAGACCCTGCGCGCGCAAGCCGAGCAGGAGCGCGCGCGGGCGCAGCGCGAGCTCGACACCGTGGAGGAGCGCAACCGGATCGCCCGCGACATGCACGACGTCGTCGCCCACTCCCTCGCCGTCGTGATCGCGCAGGCCGACGGCGCGCGCTACCTCGGCGCCACCAGCCCCGAGCAGACCGACGCCGCGCTGCTGACCATCTCCTCCGTCGCCCGGGACGCCCTCGGCGACGTGCGCGTGCTCCTCGCCCAGCTGCGGCACTCGCAGAGCGACGGCCCGCAGCCCGGCGCCCGCGACCTGCCGGCCCTCCTCGACAGCGTGGGCGGAGCCGGAGCCCCCGTCCGCGCCGAGCTCGCCGTCGACCTGGAGGCGGTGCCGCGCGCCGTCGGTCTGGCCCTGTACCGCATCGCCCAGGAGGCGACCACGAACGCTCTCCGCCACGGCCGCCCGGGCTCGCCGCTCGACATCGCCCTGCGCCAGGACGGCGGCGAGCTCGCCCTGACTGTGCGCAACGCCCGGTGCGCCGACGTCGAGCGCGACTCCCTGCCGGGCGAGGGCCACGGATTGGTCGGCATGCGCGAGCGCGCCGCGCTCGTCGGGGGAGTGCTCGCCGCCGGCCCGGTCGGGGACGACTTCGTCGTCGACGCGCGCCTGCCCTCCTCCCCGTCCCTCGCCCGCACCGCCCCACCCCTCGCCTCCGGAGGCAGCCCCGCATGACCGACACCATCCGCCTCGTCCTCGTCGACGACCAGGCCCTCTTCCGCGCCGGCATCCGCATGCTGCTCGGCTCGCAGCCCGATCTCGAGGTGGTCGGCGAGGCCTCCGACGGAGCGGAGGGCGCGGAGCTGGTCGCGCGGCTGGCCCCCGACGTCGTGCTGATGGACATCCGGATGCCGGGCGTCGACGGGATCGAGTCGACCCGGCGGATCCTCGCGGACGCGCAGGAGCGGCGGGTCCAGCCTCCGCGCATCCTCGTGCTGACCACCTTCGACCTCGACGAGGCGGCCGCGCGCGCCATCCGGGCGGGCGCGAGCGGCTTCCTCCTGAAGGACACGGAGCCCGGCTTCCTCCTCGCCTCCGTCCGCACCGTGCACGCGGGGACCGCCGTGGTCGCCGCCTCCGCGACCCGCGAGCTCTTCGAGCACTTCGGGGCGGCGGGCAGCGGACGCGAGACCCCGCCCGCCTTCGCGACCCTCACCGACCGCGAGCGCGAGATCTTCCACCTGGCCGCGCGGGGGATGAGCAACACCGAGATCGCGCGGGCCGAGTTCCTGAGCGAGGCGACGGTGAAGACGCACATCAGCCGCACCCTCGGCAAGCTCGGCCTGCGCGACCGCGTGCAGCTGGTGGTCTACGCCTACGAGAACGGCCTGGTCTCCTAGCGCGGGACGCCGGGGTGACGCGCCGCGGGGGCGGTGCTACCCTGACCGGGTGCGCTTCGGACAGCTCCTCCTTCTCCGCCGCGACGAGATCTGATCCTCAGGCCATCCTCGTCGCGGAGTCCGTCGTCGGCTGAACCATCCCTCGCCCGCGAGGTCGATCCGCATCCGGATCCCCGCGAGACCGCCCGACCGGCACCGCCCACCAGCGGAGCCGCACGCGAGCGGGATCGGTCACGAGCGAGAACAGACACGTGCGCACCACTGCGCCGGGAGAGCACCTCATGCTGAACAACCAGAAGCCGTCGCCCATGCCGATCGGCAAGTACCGTCCCTTCCACGAGCTGATCGCCGTGGACCTGCCCGACCGCACCTGGCCGTCGAAGCGCATCACGACCGCGCCCCGCTGGTGCGCCGTGGACCTCCGCGACGGCAACCAGGCGCTCATCGACCCGATGAGCCCCGAGCGCAAGCGCATCATGTTCGATCTGCTGGTCCGGATGGGCTACAAGGAGATCGAGGTCGGGTTCCCGAGCGCGAGCCAGACCGACTTCGACTTCGTGCGCAGCCTCATCGAGGAGGGCGCGATCCCCGAGGACGTCACCATCCAGGTGCTGACCCAGGCCCGCGACCACCTGATCGAGCGCACCTACGAGTCGATCCGCGGCGCGCGCCAGGCGATCGTGCACCTCTACAACTCCACGAGCGTGCTGCAGCGCGAGGTCGTGTTCCGCAAGGACCGTCAGGGCATCATCGACATCGCGCTGGCCGGCGCCCGCAAGTGCCGCGAGATGGAGTCGACCGTCCCCGGCACGGCCGTCTACTACGAGTACTCGCCCGAGAGCTACACCGGCACCGAGCTCGACTTCGCCCGCGAGATCTGCGATCGCGTCGTCGAGGTCTTCGAGCCGACTCCCGAGCGCAAGGTCATCCTGAACCTGCCCGCCACCGTCGAGATGGCCACCCCGAACGTCTACGCCGACTCGATCGAGTGGATGAGCCGCAACCTCGCGCAGCGCGAGAACATCGTGCTGTCGCTGCACCCCCACAACGACCGCGGCACGGCCGTGGCGGCCGCCGAGCTGGGCTACCTGGCCGGCGCGGACCGGATCGAGGGCTGCCTCTTCGGCAACGGCGAGCGCACCGGCAACGTCGATCTGGTCGCGCTGGGCGTGAACCTGTTCACCCAGGGGATCGACCCGCAGATCGACTTCAGCGACATGGACGGCATCAAGCGCACCGCCGAGTACTGCAACCAGCTGCCCGTGCCCGAGCGCAGCCCCTGGGCGGGCGACCTGGTCTTCACCGCCTTCAGCGGCTCGCACCAGGACGCCATCAAGAAGGGCTTCGAGGCGATGCAGGCCGAGGCCGAGCGGACCGGCCGCAGCGTCGACGAGCTCACCTGGGCCGTGCCCTACCTGCCGGTGGACCCGAAGGACCTGGGCCGCTCCTACGAGGCGGTCATCCGCGTCAACTCGCAGTCCGGCAAGGGCGGAGTCGCGTACCTGCTGAAGACGGACCACGCGCTCGACCTGCCGCGCCGACTGCAGATCGAGTTCTCGGGCGTCGTGCAGGCCAAGACCGACGCCGAGGGCGGCGAGGTCACGAGCGAGCAGATCTGGACGGTGTTCCAGGACGAGTACCTGCCCGCGCCCGCCGAGCGCGCCGACGAGAAGTGGGGCCGCTTCGAGCTGCTGCGCACGAACACGTCGAGCGATCTGGGCGGCAGCATCGCGCTGGACGCGGTCCTCCGGGTGGGCGACGAGCGCGTCTCGGCCAGCTCGCGGGGCAACGGCCCGATCAACGCCTTCGAGGCCGTGCTGGAGCAGCAGGGCGTCGAGGTCCGGGTCCTCGACTACGTCGAGCACGCGCTCAGCGCCGGCGGCGACGCGCTGGCCGCCTCCTACGTCGAGTGCACGGTGAACGGCCGCACCCTGTGGGGCGTGGGCGTGGACGCCGACATCTCGACCGCCTCCCTCAAGGCCATCGTCTCGGCCGTCAACCGCGCCCTGCGCGAGGAGGTCCCGGTCCGCGAGCTGGCCGGCGCCTCCGCCTGATCGGGCCCGATCCCCGCCGGGGGAGCCGTGATGCGTCGCGGCTCCCCCGGCGTTCCCGTGCGCGGACCGCGCGGGACTCCGCTCCCTGCGTCCGGGTCGGCCGCCGCTAGGTCCGGCGGCGCCAGCGCAGGCGCGGCACCCCGCTGAGCGCGCGCTGCTCGGGCAGGCTCCAGCCGTAGCGGACCGCGAGCAGGCGGATGACCGTGGTCACGCCCACCGCGAGCGGCGCGGCGAAGTCGATCGTCACTCCGAAGCGCAGCGTGAGGACCAGGACGCCGGTGCCCACCGAGGCGGCGACCGCGTAGAGCGAGCCGACGTGCATCAGCGCGATCGGCCGGTTCAGCAGGATGTCGCGGACGACGGATCCGCCGACGGCCGAGACGGTGCCGACGAACACGGCCGGCACCTCCGGCACGCCGAGCGACAGGGCCTTCGTGGTGCCGATCGCGCCGAAGAGCCCGAGGGTCAGCGCGTCGAGGGCGGTGATCGTCCCGTCGACCCGGTTCAGCAGGTGCTGGAGCAGCATCCCGAGCAGGGAGGCGGTCACCGCGACGATCAGGTACGCGTCGGTGTGCAGGGCCACCAGGGGCGTCTGGAGCAGCAGATCGCGGAGCACGCCGCCGCCGAGGCCGGTGGCCGTGCCGATGATCGTGACGCCGAGCAGGTCGATCCGGCGGTCGCGGAACTCGCCCGCGAACATCGCGCCCTGGAGGCAGCCGATGGCGATCGCGAGCAGGTCGGCCCAGGCCGGGATCTCGAAGAGGGAGGCTGCCACCCGGACATCGTTCCACGGCGCGGGCCCTGCTCCGGCCGGGCTGCCAGCCGGGTGTCGGGGGTCGGGGGGATAATCGGAGGATGCCCACCTATCGCGACGAAGCCGTGGTGCTCCGCACGCACAAGCTGGGCGAGGCCGACCGCATCGTGACGCTGCTCTCGCGCAGCCACGGCAAGATCCGCGCGGTGGCGAAGGGCGTTCGCAAGACCGGCTCCAAGTTCGGCTCGCGGCTCGAGCCGTTCATGGTCGCCGACCTGCAGCTCTACGAGGGCCGGAGCCTCGACATCGTCACGCAGGCCGAGTCGCTCGGCGCCTACGGTGCGCTGATCGCCGCCGACTACGACAGCTACACGGCGGCGAGCGCGATGGTCGAGACGGCGGACCGCCTCACCGACGCGGACGCCTCCCTGCAGCAGTACCTGCTGCTCGTCGGGGCCCTGCGATCGCTCTCGAAGCACGAGCACGAGCCGGTGCTGACGCTCGACTCCTACCTCCTGCGGGCGCTCTCGATCGCGGGCTGGGCGCCCAGCTTCGAGGACTGCGCGCGCTGCGGCGCCCCCGGGCCCCACGGCGCGGTCGTGGTGCAGCTCGGAGGCGTCGTCTGCGCCGACTGCACGCCGCCCGGAGCACCGCGGGTCGCTCCGGAGGTCGTGGTCCTGCTGGGTGCGCTGCTCACGGGAGACTGGGCCCACGCCGAGACCACCGAGCCGACCACGCGGTCGCGGGCGAGCGGAGTGGTCGCCGCCTACACGCAGTTCCACCTCGAACGCGGTCTGAGATCCCTGGAGCACGTCACCCGATGAAGCCCTTCACACACAAGGACGCCGAGCCGTACCGCCCCCTCGACTGGACCGGGATCCATCCGCCCGCGATCCCGCGGAAGGCCGTTCCGGGGCACGTCGCCATCGTGATGGACGGCAACGGCCGCTGGGCGAACTCCCGCGGCCTGACGCGGATCGAGGGGCACAAGCGCGGCGAGACAACGCTGCTGGACGTCGTGGCCGGAGCGATCCAGATCGGCGTGAAGCACCTCAGCGTCTACGCGTTCTCGACCGAGAACTGGAAGCGCTCGCCCGAGGAGGTGCGCTTCCTGATGGGCTTCAACCGCGACGTGCTGCACCGCCGCCGCGATCAGCTCAACGAGTGGGGCGTGCGCATCCGCTGGGCCGGCCGAAAGCCGCGCCTGTGGGCGTCGGTGATCAACGAGCTGCAGTTCGCCGAGCGGATGACCGCGGGCAACGACGTGCTCACTCTCACCATGTGCGTCAACTACGGCGGGCGCACCGAGATCGCCGACGCGGTGCAGCGGCTCGCCGCCGAGGTCCAGGCGGGGCGGCTCAAGCCCTCCGGCATCTCCGAGAAGACCATCGCCAAGGCGCTCTACGTCCCCGAGATGCCGGACGTCGACCTCTTCGTGCGCTCCTCCGGCGAGCAGCGCACCAGCAACTTCCTGCTCTGGCAGAGCGCCTACGCCGAGATGGTGTTCCTCGACCGGCTCTGGCCGGACTTCACGCGGACCGACCTCTGGGACGCGATCGAGCACTACTCCGGCCGCTCCCGCCGCTTCGGCGGCGCGGTCGACGTGCCGGGGGCCTCCTCGTGATCCGGGCCGGGATCGTCGGCTTCGGGCTCGCCGGCAGCGTCTTCCACGGTCCGTTCCTCGCGGCCGACCCGGCGTTCGAGGTCGTCGCCGTCTCCACCCGCGACGCCGGTCGGAGGGCCGCGACCGCCGCCGCGCATCCGGACGCCCGGATCGTGCCCGACCTCGACGCGGTGCTCGCCGAGCGGCCGGAGCTGGTCGTGCTCGCCTCGCCGCCGTCGGTGCACCGGGAGCAGGCCGTCCGGGTGCTCGAGGCCGGCGTCGCCGTCGTGATCGACAAGCCCTTCGCACCGAGCGCGGCCGACGCGGACGCGATCATCGCCGCCTCCGAGCGGAGCGGTGCGCCCGTCTTCGTCTTCCAGAACCGGCGCTGGGACGCCGATCTGCTCACACTCCGCCGCCTCCTGGGCGAAGGGGTCCTCGGCGAGGTCCTCCGCTTCGAGTCGACCTTCGAGCGCTGGAGCGCGCCGAAGACGGGCCGGTGGCAGAGCGAGACGGGTCCGGCCGAGGGCGGCGGGATCCTCTTCGATCTCGGCAGCCACCTGGTCGACCAGGCGCTGCTGCTGTTCGGCCCGGCGGTCGTCACGGCGGCCGAGACCCGGACCGTCCACGAGGGCTCCGCGAGCGAGGACGACGCGTTCGTCTCGCTCCTGCATCACAGCGGCGTCCGCTCCCACCTCACCATGAGCCGCGTCGCCCGGGCGACCGGCCCCCGCTTCCGCGTGCTCGGCACCCGCGCCGCCTTCAGCGTCGACGGTCTCGATCCGCAGGAGACCGCGCTCCGCACCGGCGGCGCCCGACCGGACGACGACGGCTTCGGCGAGGTCGCGCCGGAGGGATGGGGCGTCCTCGTCGACGACTCCGGCGCACACCCCGTGCCGAGTGAGCGGGGACGCTACGCCGCGTTCCTCGAGCAGGTCGCGCGGTCGCTCCAGGACGGCGCTCCCTCGCCGGTCGACGTCCGCGAGGCCCGCGAGGTCGTCGCCGTGCTCGAGCAGGCGCACGCCCTCGCCGCCCGCTGACCGGGCCCGCCGCCGACGCGCCCGGTCGCTCCCCGGTCTTGGCGATCCGGCTCCGGAGCGTCATCCTCGAGAGGTGAGCACCGCACTGCCGAACTCCGCCGACCTGCGCGCGCGCTTCGCCGGTGCCCGCGGCTACCACAACGCCTGCACCCTCGGCCTGCCGCCGCGGGAGACCGTCGAGGCGCTGCGGGCGGACCTCGACGGCTGGTCGTCCGGGGAGAGCACGGCCGCCGCCTACGGCGCTGTCGCCGAGCGCGCGCGTGCCTCGTTCGCCGCGATCTCCGGCGTCCCGGTCGACCGGGTCGCCATCGGCTCGCAGACCTCCGCCATGGCCGCCGTGCTCGCCGCCTCGCTGCCCGACGGGGCCCGTGTGCTCTGCGTGGACGGCGACTTCTCCTCCATCGTGTTCCCCTTCCTCGCCCAGGCGCACCGCGGAGTGACCGTGCGCTCCGTCGCGCTCGAGGCGCTGGCCGACTCCGTCGAGGACGGGGACGACCTCGTCGTCTTCTCCGCCGTGCAGTCCAGCAGCGGAGCGCTCGCCGATCTCGACGCCGTCCTCGAGGCGGCCGCGCGCCACGGAGTGCGGACCGCGTGCGACCTCACGCAGGCGGCCGGCGTCCTGCCGGTCGACGCCTCCCGCTTCGACGCGACCCTCACCCACGCCTACAAGTGGCTGTGCTCGCCGCGCGGAGTGGCGTTCCTCACCGTCTCGCCCGCCTACGCGGCCGAGCTCGTCCCCGTGCAGGCGGGCTGGTACTCGGGGGAGGACGTGTGGTCGTCCTGCTACGGACCGGCCATGCACCTGGCCGAGAACGCCCGCCGCTTCGACGTCTCGCCGGCCTGGCAGGCGTTCGCCGGCGCCGAGGCGTCGCTCGCTCTGTTCCGCTCGCTCGACCTCGACGCGGTCTGGGCGCACGCCTCCGGCCTCGGCGACCTGCTGTGCGAGCGGCTGGACCGGGAGCCTCAGCACCGGGCGCTGGTGTCCTGGCCGGACGAGGGGGGAGCGGACCTGGAGCTGCTGCAGGCCGCGGGTCTGCGCGTCTCGGGCCGCGGCGGCCGGCTCCGCATCGCCTTCCACCTCTGGAACGACGAGTCCGACGTGGACGAGCTCGTCCGCGTGCTGCGGGAATAGCGGGGCGCCCCCTCCGTTGTCCTGGGGGTGAGTGCTGAGCCGAGCCCCCTGTCCGTCGACGTCTGGTCCGACATCGCCTGCCCCTGGTGCTACATCGGGAAGCGCCGGTTCGAGCGCGGGCTCGAGGCCTTCCGCGCGGCGCACCCCGAGGCTCCGGAGGTCGTCGTGGAGTACCGCAGCTTCGAGCTCTCGCCGGACACGCCGGAGGACTACCGCGGGGGAGAGGCGGCGTTCCTCGCCGAGCACAAGGGCATCCCGGAGGCGCAGGCGCAGCAGATGCTCGACTCCGTCACGGCGATCGCGGCGAGTGTCGGCCTCGACTACCACTTCGAGTCGGTGCGCCACGTCAAGACGGTCACCGCCCACCAGGCGCTCCACCACGCCAAGGAGAACGGACTGCAGCTCGAGCTCGTCGAGCGTCTCCTGAGCGCGTACTTCGTCGAGGGCCGCGACCTGGCCGATCCGGAAGTGCTCGCCTCGCTCGCCGGCGAGGTCGGGCTCGACCCGGCGGAGACGCGCCGCGCTCTCGAGGACCGGCGCTACCTCGGGCGGGTGCAGTCCGACATCGCCCAGGCCCGCGAGTACGGGATCTCGGGGGTGCCGTTCTTCGTCCTCGACGGGCGCTTCGGCGTCTCCGGCGCCCAGGAGCCGGCGGCGTTCACCGAGGTCCTCGAGCACGTGCTGGAGCAGCGGGCGGCCGTCGCGTGAGCGGGCCGTTCGAGATGCTCGGCGACTCCGGCGGGCCGCTGTGCGAGGACGGCGTCTGCGCCGTGCCGCAGGCCGCGGAAGCGCAGGCCGAGGTGCCGCCGATCAGCGCGGAGGCTCCTCCACGGTGATGTCGGCCACGGTCGCGCCGTAGGCGGCCACGAGGGCGTCCGCGTCGACGAAGGCGCTGCGCCCGTCGGCGCCGGCTCCCATCGCCACGCGGCGGCCGAGGATCCGCTCGTCGGCGTAGACCGGCCAGGCCGTCGTGGAGCCGATCGGGGTGATGGTGCCGCGCCGGTAGCCGGTCGCCTCGAGGGCGGCCGTCTCGTCCGGGAGGCGGAGCTTGTTCACTCCGACCACCGCGCGCAGCTTCGGCCACGCGATCTGCCGCCCGCCGGGGACGAGGGCGAACAGGTAGCCGCCGTCGTGGCGCTTCACCACGAGCGACTTCACGATGTAGCCGGGCTCGATGCCGAGCAGCGTGGCCGCCTCGTGCAGGCTGCCGGCAGCGGGCCTCTCCACGATCTCGACCGCCAGGCCGCGGGCGGACGCGTCCGCCTCCAGCCGCTGCGAACCGTCCTCCACAGGTGTGCTCCCGTTCATCTCTCCACCTCTCAGCTCGTCACTCCGCCTTCCCCAACACAGGATCTGGGAGAATCGATACCGATGTCCTCCACTCTCACGGCCGCCCCGCCCGCGCGCACCGCGCCGGCGCTCCGGATCGGCCCCCTCGAACTCGACGCGCCGGTGGTGCTCGCCCCCATGGCGGGCATCACCAACACGGCGTTCCGCCGCCTCTGCCGCGAGTTCGGCAACGGCCTCTACGTGAGCGAGATGATCACCTCCCGCGCGCTCGTCGAGCGCACGCCGGAGTCGATGCGCCTCATCCGCCACCACCCCAGCGAGTCGGTGCGCTCGATCCAGCTCTACGGAGTGGACCCGGTCACGGTCGCCGAGGCGGTCACCATGCTCGTCGCCGAGGACCGGGCCGACCACATCGACCTCAACTTCGGCTGCCCCGTGCCCAAGGTCACCCGGAAGGGCGGGGGAGCGGCCCTGCCGTGGAAGCTCCCGCTGTTCCGGCAGATCGTCGAGGGCGCCGTGAAGGCCGCCGGCGACGTCCCGCTCACCGTCAAGATGCGCAAGGGCATCGACCCGGACCACCTCACCTACCTCGAGGCCGCCCGTGCCGCCGAGGGCGCCGGAGTCGCGTCGATCGCGCTGCACGCGCGCACCGCCTCCGAGTTCTACAGCGGGCACGCCGACTGGTCGGCGATCGCCACGCTCAAGGAGACGGTCACGAGCGTGCCCGTGCTGGGCAACGGCGACATCTGGTCGGCCGAGGACGCGCTGCGGATGATGGCCGAGACGGGCTGCGACGGAGTCGTCGTGGGTCGCGGCTGCCTCGGGCGTCCCTGGCTCTTCGGCGACCTCGCCGCCGCGTTCGCCGGCTCCGACGAGCGGTTCCGCCCCTCGCTCGGGCAGGTCGCCGAGGCGTTCCGACGCCACGCGGAGCTGCTCGTCGACTTCTTCGAGAGCGAGGAGCGCGGCTGCCGCGACATCCGCAAGCACGTCGCCTGGTACTTCAAGGGCTACGCCGTCGGCGGCGACCTCCGCGCTCGCCTGGCCACCGTCGAGTCGCTCGCGCAGCTCGACGAGCTCCTGGCGACGCTCGACTGGACGCAGCCCTACCCGGGCGAGGCGGCCGAGGGGCAGCGGGGCCGCGCCGGCTCGCCCAAGGTCCCCTCCCTCCCGGACCGCTGGCTCGAGTCCCGCGAGCTCGACGCCGGGCAGCGCGACGCGGTCTCGGCCGCCGAGATCCACAACAGCGGTGGATGACCGCGCGCTCTGGGGGTACTCGCTCGTCGACACCGAGCGATTCCTGCCGGAGGACCACTCGACCCGCCGCTCCGACTTCGCCCGCGACCGCGCCCGGCTCTTCCACTCCAGCGCGCTCCGCCGCCTGGCCGCGAAGACCCAGGTGCTCAGCCCCACGGCGGGCGTCGACTTCGCGCGCAACCGCCTGACCCACTCGCTCGAGGTGGCGCAGATCGGCAGGGAGCTCGCCACGAGCCTCGACCTCGACCCCGACGTCGTCGACACGGCCTGCCTCGCGCACGACATCGGGCATCCGCCGTTCGGGCACAACGGCGAGCGCGCGCTCAACACCTGGGCCGAGGGGATCGGCGGCTTCGAAGGCAACGCGCAGACCTTCCGGCTGCTCACGCGGCTCGAGCCGAAGGTGTTCGGCGACGACGCCCGCCCCTACGGGCTGAACCTCACCCGCGCCAGCATCGACGCGAGCTGCAAGTACCCCTGGCCCGACACGCGCTCGGTCGCGGACCCGTCGGGGCGCGCCAAGTTCGGCTTCTACGCCGACGACGCCCCCGCGTTCGCCTGGATGCGCGAGGGCGCCCCCGAGGGGGTGCGCTGCATCGAGGCCGAGGTGATGGACCTCTCGGACGACATCGCCTACTCCGTGCACGACTTCGAGGACGCGGTGGTCTCCGGCTACATCGACGTCGAAGCACTCGGCTCCCGCGCCGACCACGAGGACCTCGTGCAGTCGATGCACTCCTGGGTCGGCGGGGAGGTCGGACACGACGAGCTCGTCGCCGCCTTCGACCGTCTCGACTCGCTCGACGTGTGGGTCTCCTCCTGGGACGGCTCCCGCCGCGACCAGGCCCGGCTCAAGAACCTCACCAGCCAGCTCATCGGCCGCTTCGCCGCCGCCGCCACCGACGCCACCCGCGAGGCGTACCAGCACCCCGACCTCGTCCGCTTCGGCGGCCACGTCGTCGTCCCCCGCGAGCAGCAGGCCGAGATCGCCGTGCTCAAGGGGATCGTCGCGACGTTCGTGATGTCGCGGAACACCCGCCAGCCCATCTACGCCCAGCAGCGCGAAGTCCTCACCCGCCTCGCCGACACCCTCCTCGACCGCGGCCCGGGAACCCTCGAGCCCGGCTTCGCCGAGGACTGGCACGCCGCCCCCGACGACGACGCCCGCCGCCGCGTCGTCGTCGACCAGGTCGCCAACCTCACCGACCAGAGCGCCCTCGCCTGGTTCGAGAGGCTGTGCTGATGCGCTGAGCCGGGCGGCGCCCGGCTCAGCTGTGCCGCCGGTCCCTGCTCGGCGTCACCGCGGTCGGCTTGTCGAGGTGGTGCGTTCCAGGGAGCGGGGTGCGTCCGCCTGAGGCGATCCGCTGTTACGCGGATCGTCCGTTCGGCGGTGCTCGATTGCACGCCGGTCCTCGCCCGGCGTGGCGCGGTCGGCTTCTCGGGGTGGTGCGGTTCGTGGAGCGGGGTGCGTCCGCCTAGGGCGATCCGCTGGCACGCGGATCGGCCGTTCGGCGGTGCCGGTGCACGCCGGTCACCGCCAGGCGTCACCGCGGTCGGCTTGTCGGGGTGGTGCGTTTCGTAATGCGGGGTGCGTCCGCCTAGGGCGATCCGCTGGGACGCGGATCGGCCGTTCAGCGGTGCCGGGGCACGCCGGTTACCGCCAGGCGTCACCGCGGTCGGCTTGTCGGGGTGGTGGGTTCCAGGGAGCCGGGTGCGTCGTCTGAGGCGATGTGCTGGTGTGCGGGTCGGCCGGTCGGCTCGGAGGGCGGGGAGGGCACCGCACCGCGAGGCGCGGAGGGGCGCGGGGCGGCGGGTACGGTGAGGGCGTGGGAGCGGAGCGGACACGGCAGCGGATCCTCGAGGCGGCGACGGAGGAGTTCGCGGCGCACGGGCTGGCGGGAGCGCGGGTCGACCGCATCGCGGCACGGTCGGGGATGAGCAAGCCGATGCTGTACTCGCACCGGCTGACGGCGCGCGACGCCGTCGCCGCCGTCGTCCGCGTCAGTGCGGAGGGGTACTCCGCGCCCGGCACTCCTGCCGGCTGCTTCGTGCTGAGCGAGCCGCGGCTCGAGGCCCGTCGCCGCGAGATGGAGGCGCTCGTCGCCGCACGAGTCGAGCGCGGGATCGAGGAGGGCGACGTGCCGCCGGAGACGGACGCCGGATCCGTCGCCGCCTTCGTCGTCGCCGTGCTCAGCGGGATGTCGACGCAGGCCCGCGACGGAGCACCGGCGGACCGCATCGCGGTCATCGGCGAGCTCGCACTCGGCGCGCTGCCGGCGGCCACGGGCGTGCGAGCCGCAGGGCGCACGCCGGGAGCTCCCGGATGAGGCCGCGTCGGCCCCGTCTCGGCCTCCTCGCCCTGGTCGTCGCGGGGCTGCTGCTGATCCAGCCCGCCGCGGCCTCGGCGGCACCGCTGCTCCCTCCCGCGAACGGCGTCCTCGACTACCAGCTGGGAGGCGCCTACGCTCCGGCGTCGAGCGTCACCATCGTCGACCGCGACCGCACGGACGCGCCCGCCGCCGGCCGCTACAGCATCTGCTACGTGAACGCCTTCCAGACCCAGCCCGGCGAGACCGCCGCCTTCGCGAAGCGGCACCCCGAGCTCCTGGTGAGGCGAGCGGACGGGAAGCCCCTCGCCGATCCGGGCTGGCCGGACGAGTACCTCTTCGACGTCTCGACCGCCGCGAAGCGGACCGCTCTGCTCGCGATCGTCGGCGCCTGGATCGACGGCTGCGCCGAGGACGGCTTCGACGCCGTCGAGGCCGATAATCTGGACAGCTACACCCGCTCGGGCGGGAGGCTGACGAAGTCGCAGGCGCTGGCGTTCGCCACCCTCCTGACGGCGCGCGCTCACCGCTCCGGCCTGGCGATCGGCCAGAAGAACGGAGCCGATCTCGCCGCTGCCGGGAAGAGGACGGTCGGCTTCGACTTCGCCGTCGTCGAGGAGTGCCAGGTCTACGACGAGTGCGCGGCGTACACGGACGTCTACGGGCGCCAGGTCTACGAGATCGAGTACACCGACAACGGCCGGTCCGCCTACTCCGAGGCCTGCGCCGCGCAGGGCCGGAGCATCTCGGTCACCCTCCGCGACCGCGACGTCGTCCCCCGTGGCGCAGCGGGCTACGTGAACCGGCACTGCTGACGCCGGGGGGCCGCTACCGCAGGGCTCCCAGCACGACGGCCGCGGCGCGGGCGACCAGCGCGTCGTCGTAGTCCGCCTCGGGGTCGTTGCGCGCCGAGAGGATCGACAGCACGACCGCGTCCCGCCCGGGAGGCGTCACCACGGCGACGTCGTTGCGGATCCCCCCGGCGCCCCCGGACTTGTCCGCGACGCTCCAGCCGGCCGGAGCGCCCGACCGGACGAGAGTGTCGCCGGTCGCGTTGCCGCTCATCCAGTCGAGCAGGAGTGCCCGGTCCTCCGCGGACAGCACGTCACCCGTGGCGACAGCGGCGAGGTCGGCCGTGAACGCGGCCGGGGTGGTGGTGTCCTCGGTGCTGCCGGGCTCGATCGTGTTCAGCGCGGGCTCCTCGTTCACCACCTCGGTGGTGGTGTCGCCGAGAGCCTCCAGTCCTCGGTCGAGGGCGGAGGGTCCGCCGAGGCGCCGGAGCACGAGGTTCAGAGCTGTGCTGTCGCTCCGGCGGACGGCCGCCTCGGCGAGCTGCGACAGCGGCAGGCCGGTGGCGGTGCTCTCCTCCGTGACGGGGGAGTAGCCCGCCGCCTCGACGTCGGCGACGGTCCAGGTGACCACCTCGTCCCGCTCGGCGGCGGGGACGGTGCGCAGGAACTCCGCCGCGGCGAGGGCTTTGAGGCTCGAGGCGAAGCCGAAGCGCTCGTCGGCCCGGTGATCGACCCGGCGACCCGAGCCGGTGTCGACGGCGCTGACGCCGATCCGGGCGTCGAACTCGTTCTCGAGCGCGGCCAGCTCGGCGGAGACGTCGATCGGAGGAGGGATGGCGGAGGATGTCGACGACGGCACGGAGGCGGACGACGGCGGCGCGACCGGGGTGTCCGCCGTGGTGGTGCACCCTGCGAGGGCCAGGAGGAGGGCGGAACCCGCGAGTGCGCGGAGGGTCCGCGACGACCCTCTCGAACGGTTCACAGCGCGGAGTAGACGACGGAGAAGGCGACGGCGGCCGCCGCGGTGACGCCGAGCGCCGCGAGCGAGACGAGTGCCCGCGGCCTCCTCCGCACGACGGCCAGGACGAGGAAGCCCGCGCCCAGGACGATCTGGAGCCACCAGTACACCGGACTCGTGGTGTCGGCGACCGCGCTCAGCGCCCAGACGCCCTCGCCGATCAGCACGCCCGAGAGCGGCGCGACAGCCAGAACGCGCCAGGTCCTCGAGCCGTGGAGGGTGAGTGCGGCGGCGGCCCCCAGGAGCGGCCCGGCAGGGACGGCGAGCAGCCAGAAGACGTCCGTGAAGGGTGGCGAGTAGCCGAAGCCGCGCGCCGCGGTCACCAGGTCGTAGCCCTCGAGCAGTGCCCAGAAGCTCAGCAGGCCGAGCGCGGCCGCCGCCGCCGGTCGGGCGCCGCCGAGGCGCACGAGCGCGAACACGAGCATGGACCAGCCGCCGGAGGAGTTGGCGAACGAGCTCACCGACGGCGGGAGGGAGCCCTGCAGCAGGCTGGTGAGCCCGCCCAGGACGAGACCGCCGAGCAGGGCGACGAGCAGAGCACGCAGGAGAGGCGGGCGGGAGGCGGCAGGGGGCATGGGTCGATTCTCGGAGACGGCGGGCCGGTGCGGATCAGGGATGACCCTGATCTCGGGGTGCGGGTGGATCACAGGTCTCGGGGTGATCCGCGCCGCCCTGGTGCAGTTCTCCCCACCCCGGCTCGGCGGCCCCGGCGGCCGATACGATGGACCCCATGCCTCGGATCCGACAGTCAGATGTCGAGGAGGTCAAGGCGCGGGTGAACATCGGCGACGTGATCGGCGAGTACGTCACGCTGAAGTCGGCCGGCATCGGCTCACTGAAGGGCCTCTGCCCCTTCCACGACGAGCGCAGCCCGAGCTTCCACGTCCGCCCGCAGGCCGGCTTCTACCACTGCTTCGGCTGCCAGGAGTCGGGCGACGTCTACAGCTTCATCATGAAGATGGACCACAGCTCGTTCAGCGAGACCGTCGAGCGCCTCGCCGGGCGGATCGGCTTCCCGCTGCAGTACGAGGACGGCGACGGCCGCGCGCCCGAGACCGGCGGGCGAGCGCGCCTCCTCGCCGCGAACGACGCCGCGGAGGAGTACTTCCGCGAGCAGCTCGCGACCCCGGGCGCCGACGTCGGTCGGCGCTTCCTCGGCGAGCGGGGCTTCGACCGCGCCGCCGCCGACCGCTTCGGCGTCGGCTTCGCACCCGACGGCTGGGACGGGCTCACGACCGCGCTCAAGCGCCGCGGCTTCTCGGAGGAGGAGCTGACCACGGCCGGCCTGGTCAGCAGCAACAACCGCGGCGGCGTCTACGACCGCTTCCGCGGCCGCCTCGTCTGGCCGATCCGCGACGTGACCGGCCAGACCGTCGGCTTCGGCGCCCGCCGCCTCCTCGAGGAGGACAAGGGCCCCAAGTACCTCAACACCCCCGAGACGCCCGTCTACCACAAGTCCCAGGTGCTCTACGGGCTCGACCTCGCCAAGCGGGACATCTCCCGCGGGCACCGGGTCGTCGTCGTCGAGGGCTACACGGACGTCATGGCCTGCCACCTCGCCGGCGTCACCACCGCGGTCGCCACCTGCGGCACCTCCTTCGGCGTCGACCACATCAAGGTGCTGCGCCGGGTGCTGGGCGACGACAGCGGCGTCGGCGAGGTCGTCTTCACCTTCGACCCCGACGCGGCGGGCCAGAAGGCGGCGATGCGCGCGTTCCAGGAGGAGCACCGCTTCGCCGCGCAGACCTTCGTCGCCGTCGCGCCCGAGGGCCTGGACCCCTGCGACCTCCGCCTGAACCGCGGAGACGACGCCGTCCGCCGCCTCATCGACGACAAGAAGCCGATGTTCGAGTTCGTGATCCGGCAGCTGCTGGACCGCTACGACCTCGAGACGGTCGAGGGCCGGATCGCGGCCCTGCGCGCGGCCGCCCCGGTCGTCGCCGAGATCCGCGACCCGGCGCTGCGGCCCGGCTACTCCCGCGAGCTCGCCCGGATGCTCGGCCTGGACATGGCCGAGGTCAACTCCGCCGTGCGCTCCGCCGGATCCCGGCCCCGCTCCTCCGGACCCGAGGGCCGCGACCAGCAGGGCGGGCGGGGCGGCGGCGGATCACCCGCGGCCGAGGCGCCCCTCGGCGCGCGCATCGCCGACCTCCCCGTCGACGTCGTCACGCGCATCGAGCGCGAGGCGCTGATGGCGATGCTCCAGCTTCCGCAGGCGATGGGTCCGGAGCTCCTGGCCCGGGCGGCGCACGCGGCGGTCACCAACGAGACCCTCCGCGTGGTCCGCGACGCCGTGGTCGCGAACCTCGAGCGGGCGGAGGACCGCGACTGGGTCGAGCACGTCGCCGACGACGTCCCCGGCCCCTTCGCCTCGCTGGTGCGCCAGCTCGCGGTGGCGCCGATCCCGGCCGCCGACGAGGAGGGGCTCGCCCGCTACTCCCGCGACGTGGCGATCTCGCTCATCGAGCGCGACCTGCTCCGCGAGATCGCCGAGCTGCGCGGGGCGCTCCAGCGCGCGTCCGCCGATCCGGTGATGGCGCGCGCGGTGCAGGTGCGCCTGGTCGAGCTCGAGCGCGAGAAGCGGGCGCTGCGCACGGAGTGAGCGTGTTGCGGTCGTGTGAAGAAATCGGCCGCACGCCCGTGCCGGTTCGGAGAGCGCTTCCAACTGTGTTACCTATGAGGAACAGCAATGCGGGCGTCCAGTGTCGTGACGCCACAGCCCACAGGAGATCTGTGCGCCGAGAGTCCGCGCGCCCGGAGCGCCCGCATCCCATCCTTGACAGGAAGAGGCAGACGGAGATGAATTCCGCATCCACTCGCGGCACCCGTGCACTGGCCGCCGCCGCAGGCTTCGCCGCGGTCGCGCTCGTGCTGACGGGCTGCGCCGCCGGCGGGAACGACTCGTCCGGCGGCAGCGCCGGAGGGGCCCTGACCATCGGCACCACCGACAAGATCACGACGCTCGACCCCGCGGGCTCCTACGACAACGGCTCGTTCGCCGTGATGAACCAGGTGTTCCCGTTCCTGATGAACACCCCCTACGGCAGCCCGGACGTCGAGCCCGACATCGCCGAGTCGGCGGAGTTCACCGCTCCCACGGAGTACACCGTGAAGCTGAAGGAGGGACTGAAGTGGGCCAACGGCCACGACCTCACCTCCTCCGACGTGAAGTTCTCCTTCGACCGCCAGGTCGGCATCGCGGCTGAGAACGGCCCGTCCTCGCTCCTGGCGAACCTCGACAGCGTCGCGGCTCCGGACGACACGACCGTGGTCTTCACGCTGAAGTCCGAGAACGACCAGACCTTCCCCCAGATCCTCTCGAGCCCCGCCGGCCCGATCGTGGACGAGGAGGTCTTCTCGGCCGACGAGCTGACCGCGGACGCCGACATCGTCTCGGGCGACGCCTTCGCCGGCCAGTACACGATCGCGAACTACGACGTGAACAACCTCATCCAGTACAAGGCGTACCCGGACTACCAGGGCGTTCTCGGCGAGGCGAAGACGGACACCGTCAACGTCAAGTACTACGCGGACTCGTCCAACCTCAAGCTGGACATCCAGGAGGGGAACATCGACGTCGCGTTCCGCAGCCTCTCGGCGACGGACATCGACGACCTCCGCGGCAACGACACGGTCAAGGTCGTGGACGGCCCCGGCGGCGAGATCCGCTACATCGTCTTCAACTTCGACACCCAGCCCTTCGGCGCGACGACCGGTGAGGCCGACAGCGCCAAGGCCCTCGCCGTGCGCCAGGCCGTCGCCGACCTGATCGACCGCGACGAGATCGCCGACCAGGTCTACAAGGGAACCTACACCCCCCTCTACTCCTACGTCCCCGCCGGCCTGACCGGCGCGGTCGAGCCGCTCAAGTCGCTCTACGGCGACGGCAACGGCGCGCCCGACGCCGACAAGGCGAAGGCGACCCTCGAGGCCGCCGGCGTCACCGCTCCGGTCACCCTGAACCTGCAGTACTCGAACGACCACTACGGTCCGTCCTCGGGCGACGAGTACGCGCTGATCAAGGACCAGCTGGAGTCGACCGGCCTCTTCACCGTGAACCTGCAGACCACGGAGTGGGTGCAGTACTCGAAGGACCGCTCGAGCGACGTCTACCCGGCGTACCAGCTCGGCTGGTTCCCCGACTACTCCGACGCCGACAACTACCTCTCGCCGTTCTTCATCAAGGAGAACTTCCTCGCCAACCACTTCGACGACGCCGAGGTGCAGAGCCTGATCGCGCAGCAGGTCTCGACCACCGACGCCGACGCGCGCACCGCGCTGATCGAGCAGATCCAGGAGAAGGTCGCGGCGCAGCTCTCGACCGTCCCCTACCTGCAGGGCTCGCAGGTCGCGGTCGTCGGCAGCACCGTGAGCGGAGCCGAGGACACCCTCGACGCCTCGTTCAAGTTCCGCTACGCGGCACTCAGCAAGGGCTGATCCACCCCCCTCGCGGCCGGCGCCTCCCCGACAGGAGGCGCCGGCCGTTCTCCACGAAAGGCATCACGTGACGACAGCCACGACGGCTGCGGCGACGGCGCCCACCCGGCGACCGCGCGGCTCCGGGGGCGGACTCGGGCGCTACCTGCTCGTCCGCTTCCTGCTCATCATCCCCACCGTCTTCATCCTCGTGACGCTGGTGTTCCTCCTCATGCGCTCCACGGGCGACCCGATCACGGCGGCCCTCGGCGGCCGCCTGACCGCGGACCAGCTCGCCGAGCGCGTAGCCGCCGCCGGCTACGACCGGCCGCTGATCGTGCAGTACCTCGAGTACCTCGGCAAGCTGCTGACCGGCGACTTCGGCACCACCCTGAGCGACAACCGCCCCGTCACCGAGGTGCTCCTCACCTACGGCGCTGCGACGGTCGAGCTCGCCTTCTACGCCCTGATCGTGGCGTTCCTGGTCGGCATCCCGCTCGGGATGCTCGCCGCCTACCACCGCGACCGCACGCCCGACGCGGTGCTGCGCATCTTCGCGATCCTCTGCTACGCGACCCCGGTGTTCTTCGCGGGCCTGCTGCTGAAGCTGGTGTTCTCCGTCTGGCTGAAGTGGTTCCCCGTCGCCGGGCGCGCCTCGACGAGCACCGAGCTCTCGCTCCAGTTCCTCGAGAACAAGACCGGCATCTATCTGATCGACGCGATCCAGACCGGCGACCCGGCCGCGATCTCGGACGTGCTCTCGCACGCGGTGCTCCCCGCCGTCGCACTGGGCCTGCTCACCGCGGGCATCTTCCTGCGACTGGTGCGCACCAACGTGATCGGCACGCTCGGCACCGATTACGTGGACGCGGCGCGCTCGCGCGGCGTCAGCGAGTTCCGGCTCGTCCGCACCCACGCCTACCGGCCGGCGCTCATCCCGATCATCACCGTGATCGGCCTGCAGATAGCCCTGCTGCTCGGCGGCGCCGTCCTCACCGAGACCACCTTCGAGTGGAAGGGCCTCGGCTTCCAGCTCGCCGAGTACCTCCAGGCCCGCGACTTCGTGGCCGTGCAGGGCATCGTCGCCCTGCTCGCCGTCATCGTGGCGCTGACCAACTTCATCGTCGACGTCATCGCGGCGCTCATCGACCCGCGAGTGAGGTACTGAGCATGAGCACCACCTCCCCGGCGCGTCCGCGCCGCCGCCTCGTCGACCGCGTGCCGGTCGTCCACCAGCTCCGGCAGAGCGTCGGCCTCCAGCGGGGGATGCTCGTCACCGGCCTGATCATCACCGGCGCGTTCCTGCTGGTGGCCCTGTTCGCGCCCCTCATCGCGCCCTACGGCTACTCGCAGCTGCGCTCGGGCGGCGAGTCGTTCGGCGCGCAGGAGCCGCCGAGCGCGGAGCATCTGCTCGGCACCACCGTGGGCGGCTACGACGTCCTGTCGCGAGTGATCTGGGGAGCGCAGACCGCGTTCCTCGTGATCGTCGTCGCCGTGGTCCTGTCGATCTTCCTCGGCGTCTTCCTCGGCCTCGTCTCCGGCTACCTCGGCGGCTGGCTCGACCGCGTGCTCGTCGTGATCTGCGACGCGATCTACGCGTTCCCGACCCTGCTGCTGGCGATCGTGATGTCGATCGTCATCTCCGGCGGGCAGTCGAACCTCTGGGCCGGCATCTTCGCCGCGGCGGTCTCGATCACCGTGGTCTACATCCCGCAGTACTTCCGCGTGATCCGGGCCGAGACAGTGCGGATCAAGGGCGACGCCTTCGTCGAGTCGGCGAAGGTCATCGGAGCGTCGACGCCGCGGATCATGTTCCGCCACGTCCTGCGGAACGCGACGCGCACGCTGCCGCTGATCTTCACGCTGAACTCCTCCGAGGCGATCCTGACCCTCGCGGGCCTGGGCTTCCTCGGCTTCGGCATCGAGCCGACGTCGGCCGCGGAGTGGGGCTACGACCTCAACAAGGCGCTGTCGGACGTCACGAGCGGCATCTGGTGGACCTCGGTCTTCCCGGGCCTGGCGATCGTGCTCGTGGTGCTGGGCATCACCCTCGTGGGCGAGAGCCTGAACGACCTCGCCGACCCGCGCCTGCGCGGTCGGCGCGCGGTGGCCGCCGGTGCCGGCGACGTCGCCGCGACGTCCGTCGTGCCGGGCGGCGTCCTCGCCGCCGACGGCCTGGAGACGCCGGGGCACGACCCCGTCGCCGGAGTGGAGGAGACGCGATGAGCGACCAGCGCATCGTCCGGGACGCCTCAGCGCGTCCGATCGTGGACATCACCGACCTCGAGGTCGCCTTCGCGAGCGACCGCGGCGCCGTCCGCGCCGTCGCCGGGGTGAGCCTGCGCGTCGAGCGCGGCGAGGTCCTGGCGATCGTCGGCGAGTCCGGCAGCGGCAAGACCGTGACCGCGAAGACCATCCTCGGCCTCCTGCCCGAGACGGCCACCGCCTCCGGAGTGGTCCTGCTCTCGAAGAAGGACGGCAGCGCGGCGACCGACGTCGTCTCCGTGCCCAAGGCCCGCCTCCGGGAGCTGCGCGGCACCGACGTCGCCATGGTCTTCCAGGAGCCGGGCACCGCCCTCAACCCGGTCTTCACGGTGGGCTGGCAGATCGCGGAGGGACTGCGCGCTCACGGCTCCGTCTCGAAGAAGGAGGCGCGCAAGCGCGCGATCGACGTCCTGCGCACCGTCGGCATCCCGGAGCCGGAGAAGCGGGTCGACTACTACCCGCACCAGTTCTCGGGCGGCCAGAAGCAGCGCGTCGTCATCGCGATGGCCCTGGTCCTGGATCCCGGCCTGATCGTCGCGGACGAGCCGACCACGGCTCTCGACGTGACCGTGCAGGCCGAGATCCTCGACCTGCTCCGCCGGTGCCGCGACGAGTTCGGTACCTCGATCGTGCTGATCACCCACAACATGGGCGTCGTCGCCGATCTGGCCGACCGCGTCGCCGTGATGTACCAGGGCGAGCTGGTCGAGGAGGCGACGGTCTCCGAGCTGTTCTCGGCGCCGAAGGCCGAGTACACGAGGAAGCTCCTCGCCGCCGTCCCGCACGTGGGCCAGGGCGTCGAGCGCGCCCGCGTCCGCGCCGTCGAGCGCGCCGAGGCCCCCGAGACCGAGACGCTCGTCGCCGCCGAGGGCCTGCGGATCCAGTACCCCGGCCGGCTCGGCCGTCCCGGCTTCGTCGCGGTCGACGGCGTCTCGCTGCGCATCCGCGCGGGCGAGGTGCTGGGCCTCGTCGGCGAGAGCGGCTCGGGCAAGACCACCATCGGGCGCGCCATCGCGGGTCTGACGCCGGTGACCGGCGGGTCGCTGAAGGTCCTCGGCAAGGAAATGCGCGGCATCCGCGAGCGCGCCTTCCGGCCGGTCCGCGGCGACATCGGCTTCGTGTTCCAGGACCCGGCGTCGAGCTTCAACCCGCTGCTCACCATCGCGGAGTGCGTGGCCGAGCCGCTGATCGTGCACGGACGGGCCGGCGACGCCGCCGGGGCGCGCTCGCGCGTCGACGAGCTCCTGGAGGCGGTGCAGCTGCCCCGCTCCTACGGCGACCGCTACCCGCACGAGCTCTCCGGCGGCCAGCGCCAGCGCGCCAGCCTCGCCCGGGCCCTCGCCCTCGAGCCGAAGCTGCTGATCGCCGACGAGCCCACCTCGGCGCTCGACGTGTCGGTGCAGGCCCGCGTGCTCGAGCTGTTCGCCGAGCTGCAGCGCGAGTTCGGCTTCGCCTCGCTGTTCATCAGCCACGACCTCGCCGTGGTCGACCTGCTCGCCGACCGCATCGCGGTGCTCTACCGCGGCGAGCTGGTCGAGGAGGGGACTGGGGCGGAGGTGCTCGCTGCGCCGAAGCACCCCTACACGCAGCGCCTGCTCGCCTCCCTGCCCGTGCCCGACCCGGTCGAGCAGGCCTCGAGGCGCGAGCTCCTGCGCAGCATCGTCGAGGCGGAGCGCCGGGCGTGAGCCGGACCGCCGGGGATCCGGCCCCCATCGTCGTCGACGACCTCAGCGTCGAGTACCCGCCGCGCGGCATCAGCCGCCGGTGGACGGCGCTGCGGGGAGTGAGCCTCCGCGTGGAGCCGGGGGAGGTGCTCGGGATCCTCGGCGGCAGCGGCTCGGGCAAGTCCACGCTCGCGCGCGTGCTCGGCGGCGACGGCCTGGGGCACGACGGCGGCCGCACGCGCCCGGTGATCATCGGAGGGGACGCGACGGTCGCGGGGCACCGCCTCCGCTCGCTCCCCGCCCGCGAGCTCAAGCGCTTCACCGTCGACGTCGCGCATCTCGCGCAGGACGCCGGAGCGACCCTCCGCCCCGAGCTGACCGTCTCGGAGCTAATCGCCGAGCCGATCTTCCTCCGCGACCGCCACTACGACCCGAAGGCCGCGGCGGTGCGGGTGGCGACGCTGCTCGACTCCGTGCACCTGCCGCTGTTCCTGCTCGACCGCTACCCCTACGAGCTCTCCAGCGGCCAGCGCCAGCGCGTGGCCGTGGCCCGCTCGCTCGTGCTCGGGCCGAAGGTGCTGATCGCCGACGAGCCGACCTCGGGCATCGACGCGACGGTGCGCGAGTCGATCGTCGACCTCCTCGCCGACCTGCGGCGCCGGGAGGGATTCGCGGCCGTCGTGGTCAGCCACGACATCGATGTGCTGAGCCGGGCGACCGACCGGATCGCAGTGCTGGTCGGCGGCGAGGTCGTCGCGTACGGGCCGCTGCTGGACGTGCTGATCGAGGCGCGGCACCCCTACGTGCGCGAGCTCGGAGCGGCCTTCGCCGAGTACGAGCGCTTCGACGCCTCCCGAGCGCAGCGCGTCGAGGCGGCCGACCAGTGACCGTCCCGCGCGTCGCGGTGCTCCCGCGGCCGAAGCCGGTGTTCGCCGAGGCGGTCGAGTCGGGCGGTGGAGTGGTCGTCGGACTCGACGGGGGTCCGGACGCGCTGCTCTGGCTGTCCTACGGCCGCACGGACGAGCTGGCCGCTGTGCTGGAGGAGCACCCGTCGATCCGCTGGGTGCAGCTGCCCTGGGCCGGCGTCGACGTCTTCGCGCCCGTGCTCGCCGCGTCCCGCGCGGACGTCGTCTGGACCAGCGCCAAGGGCGCCTACGCGGAGCCGGTGGCCGAGCACGCGCTCGCGCTGGTGCTCGCCCTCCTGCGCTCGCTGCCGGAGCGGGCGCGCGCCGAGTCGTGGGGGCCGAAGAAGGCGGTCACGCTGCACCGCGCCTCCGTGGTGATCGTCGGAGCAGGAGGGATCGCTCGCGAGCTCCTGCGGCTGCTCGCCGTCTTCGACAGCCGGGTGACGATCGTCCGCCGCGGAGACGAGCCGGTGGAGGGCGCGGCCCGCACCCTGCCGGCGTCGCGGCTCGCCGAGGCCGCGGCGGACGCCGACGTGCTGGTCCTTGCCGCCGCCGCCACCGCGGGCACGGAGCGGATGGTCGACGCGGGTCTGCTCGCGCGGCTCCCCGCCCACGCCGTGCTCGTCAACGTCGCCCGGGGGAGCCTCGTCGACACGGACGCGCTCGTCGCGGCCCTCGCCGAAGGCCGTCTCGCGGGCGCCGCGCTCGACGTGACGGACCCCGAGCCGCTGCCGGACGGGCATCCGCTCTGGAGCGAGCCCCGGTGCCTGATCACGCCCCACAGCGCGGACACCCCCGAGATCACCGCGCCGCTCCTGGCCGAGCGCGTGCGCGCCAACGTGGCCGCCTGTGCCGCCGGCGGGCCGTTCGTCGGCCGCGTCGACCCGGGCTCCGGCTACTGAGTGCGCGCCCGATTTTGCGTTCGCGGAGAGTTTGCTAAAGTAGTACCGCGCTGATCGCCTCCGGGTGGTCGGATGATCCTCGATAGCTCAATTGGCAGAGCAATCGGCTGTTAACCGGTAGGTTCTTGGTTCGAGTCCAAGTCGGGGAGCGAAGGGTCCGGGACTCCACTCTCGGGCCCTTTTTTCGTGCCCGCGAGCGGTCGCCCTCGAGGGCCCACCCGCTCGGACCGACGATCGGAGGGGCGATGCGCGAGGACGTGCTCGCTCTCTTGCGCCGCCGCCCCGACGTCGAGGCGCCTGATCTCGTCGCCGTCGACGCCAGTGACCGTCTGCTGCTCGACCTCGCCGCCGATCGCGGCCGCCTCGCCGTGATCGGGGACGCCTACGGGGCACTGAGCCTCGGCCTCGCCGCCGACGGCCGTGCCGTACGCGTCGTGCAGGACTCGATCACCGCCGAGCGCGCTCTCGCGCAGAACCTCGAGACGGTGCGGGGGTCGGGCGTCGATCTCGCGCCGATCGAGATCGTCGACTCCGTCGCGGAGGCCGTCCGCGACGCCGACGCGGTGCTCCTGCGCCTGCCGCGCTCACTCGACGCCCTGGCCGCCGTCGCGGCCGGGACCGCACTCGCGAACCCGGCGGCGACCCTGATCGGCGCCGGCCGCATCAAGCACATGACCCGCACGATGAACGACGTGCTCGCCGTGCGCTACGAGCGGATCGACGTCTCCCTCGCCCGGCAGAAGTCGCGCGCCCTGCTCGCGAGCGGCGCGCTCCCCGACCAGCCGCCCGCGCCCGGGCCCGAGCGGCGCCGTCTGGACGAGCTCGACCTCGAGGTCGTCGCACTGCCGGGAGCCTTCGCAGGTGCACGACTGGACCTCGGCACCCGCGCCCTCCTCGCCGCCCTCGATCTCGACTCCCTCCCCGCGGGCACCGCACTCGACCTCGGCTGCGGAACCGGCGTGCTCGCCGCCGTGGTGGCTAGGGCCCGCCCCGACCTCGCCGTGATCGCGACGGACACCTCGCGTGCCGCGGTCGAGTCCGCCCGGGCGACCGCGGCGGCAAATGGGCTGGCCGTCCGCGTCCTCCGCGACGACAACGCCTCGACTCTGGAGGCGTCCTCCGTCGACGTCGTGCTCTGCAATCCGCCGTTCCACTCCGACGGAGCCGTCACCGACCTCGTCGCCCGGCGCATGCTGCGCGCGGCCGGCCGCGTGCTGCGCCCCGGAGGCGTGCTGTGGACGGTCTTCAACTCCCACCTCGCGCATCCGGCCGAGCTGCGCCGCGCGGTCGGGCCGACCACGGTGGTGGCGCGCGACCGCCGCTTCACCGTCACCCGCTCCGTGCGCTCCGACGGCTGAGTCCGGCTCCGCAACCCCCTCCGCGGCCTCAGGTCCGCTGTCCGCGGCGCGGGTACGATCTCTCTCCGGCGCTCCTGTGCCGAACCCGTCCCGTCCCCCCGGAGGCCGTCGTGCTCGAAGTCGTCCTCGTCCTCGCCCTGATCGCCCTGGTCGCGGTCGTCGTGCTGTGGCGCCGCGCCGTCGGCGCCGAGCGCCGTGCCGCCGAGAGCCGTGCGGAGGAGGCGGCGCGCGTCGTCCGCCTCGAGCTGGCGGTCGGCGAGCAGGAGGCGAGGCTCCGCATCGTCGGCGAGCTCGAGCAGCTCGCGGTCCGCAGCGCCGCGCACGTCGTCGAGGAGGCCGAGAGCGTCCGTCTCACGATCGACCGCGACCCCGCCGCAGCCGCGCGGTCGGCGCAGCGTGCCGTGCGGGCGGCCGAGGCCTCGCTGGCGCAGCTGCGCCGCATCGCGACCGTCGCCTCCGTCGATCCGGGGGAGCTGCCGCGCACCGGCGGCTCCGTCCCCCTGATCGAGGGCGCCCGCGAGCGAGGCCTGAGCGTCCGCGAGGAGTCGTTCGGCGAGCCGTTCCCGCTGCAGGACGGCGCCGAGGTGGCCGTGCTCCGGGTGCTCGAGTACGCCTTCGACTCGGCGCTGGAGACCGGCGGCGCGGGGACCGAGGTCCGCATCAGCTCCCGATGGACGACCACCGGCCTCCGGGTGGAGGTCGACGACGACCGCGAGCAGCACGGCGCTGCGGAGCAGGACGCCAGCGCTCTCGAGGCGGATCTGCGCTCGCTCACCGAGCGCATCGACAGCCCCGCGCTCGCCGAGCTGCGCGAGCGGGCCGCCCTCTTCGGCGGTGACGTGACCGAGAAGCGGACGCCCGGCGTCGGCCGGAGCGTCACCGCCTCGTTCCCCGCGATCCGCCACCACAACGGCGTGCACGGGGTCGACCTGGCCTGAGTCAGTCCTCGAGGTGCTCCACGCCGGGCAGCCACGAGACGCCGGGGCCGCCCCAGCCGCGCTTCCGGGTGATCTTCGCGACCGGCTTGTGGTATTCGTGCTCGAGGCGGTCGATGTAGAGCACGCCGTCGAGGTGGTCGAACTCGTGCTGGAACACGCGGGCGAACCAGCCGTCCGCGACGATCTCGAACGGCTCCTGCTCGAGGTCGACCGCGCGGAGGATCGCCCGCTCGGAGCGGCGGAGCGGGAAGCGCTCGCCGGGGAAGGAGAGGCACCCCTCCGACTCCGTGTCCTCGTCCGCCTCGCCGAGCGGGGTCGGCGTGACGAACAGCTCGGGGTTGATCGCGACGCCGCGGCGGGGGGTGCCGTCGTCGTCGGCGTAGTCGTAGACGAACAGGCGCAGCGGGACGCCGACCTGCGGGCCGGCGAGGCCGACTCCGGGGGCGGTGTCCATCGTCTCGAACATGTCGGCGACGAGGGTGCGCAGCGCATCGTCGAACTCGGTGACGGGGGCGGCGGGGGAGTGCAGGACGGGGTCGCCGGCGATGCGGATGGGGAGGACGGCCATGGTGGACAGGGTACCGCGGGGCCGCCGACCGGGTCCGCGAGGATCATCCGCTGGGCTCAGCCCCTCACCCGTGCGTCGGAGGACTCCCGGAGGCGTTCTGGGTAGGGTCGACCCCATGCCCGCCGATCTCGCCGAACTCCTCAACGACCCGGCGAAGTTCATCGGCATCCCGATCGCTCTCGTGGGCGCGGTGTTCCTCTCCCTCGGCGCGCAGTTCCAGCACCGGGGAGTGGCGAAGGTGGAGCGGTTCTCGAAGCGCTCCGGCTCCTCCGGGCTCAGCGGCGGCCAGCTGGTCGCGCTGCTCTCGCGCCCCTCGTGGGTGATCGGCACCCTGCTCCTGGGTCTCGCGATCGTCTTCCAGCTGACGAGCCTCGGCTTCTCCCCGCTCATCGTGGTGCAGCCGCTCGGAGCGGTGGCGCTCGTGATCACCGCGGTCGTCAACGCGCGGGTCAGCCGGGTGCGCCTGAACGCGGCGTCGATCCGGGCGATCGTGCTCTGCGTCGGAGGCGTCGGCACGTTCGTCCTCGTAGCGGCGTTCAACGCGGTCGACAAGTCCATCCAGACGCCCGAGCTCATCACGATCCTCGTGATCCTCGCCGTGGTGCTCACGGTCTTCGTCATCGCCTTCCGCGTCTTCCGCCGCGGAGCGAAGGCGATCTTCTACATCGTGGGTGCCGGAGTGGTCTACGGCTTCGTCGCGACTCTCGCGAAGGTCGTGCTCAACCGCATCAAGTACGGCGAGTTCGACCCGCTGACGGTGGTCTGCATCGTGGCGCTCCTGGCCGCGACCGCGCTCGGCGGGTACTTCGTGCAGAACGCCTACTCCTCCGGCCCGCCGGACCTCGTCGTCGCGGGCCTCACCGTCATCGACCCGCTGGTCGCCGTCGCGATCGGCATCGTCGTGCTTGGGGAGGCGCAGTACGCGGCCCCGTGGGCGATCCCGCTCTTCATCGCGGCCGGTGCCGTCGCCATCTACGGCGTCTTCCTCCTCGCCAAGCACCACCCGCAGGCGCGCTGACGGCGCGGGATCCCGAGTGGTGAGGACTCCTCTGCCTACAATGGCTCCGCGCCGAGAGCCACGAAACCGACCGACCTCCGCCGATCGCTCCCTTCTCTCCCCGAGCGGCACGACACCGATAGGACCTCCCGTGTCAGATCCCCGCGACGCGTCCCGACCGGGATCGCCCGACTCCCGACCGCTGACGGTCGTGATCGGCTGCGACACCTTCGCTCCCGACGTGAACGGAGCCGCGAAGTTCGCCGAGCGCCTCGCCGCCGGTCTCGCGCAGCGCGGCCACGAGGTCCACGTCGTCGCCCCCTCTGCCGACGGCTGGAGCGGCACCCGGGTCGAGACGCACGAGGGTCAGCGGATCATCGTGCACCGGCTCTACAGCTGGCGCTGGTACCCGCACGACTGGCTGCGCTTCGCGATGCCGTGGCGCATCCGGCAGAACAGCGCGCGCATCCTCGACGAGGTGAAGCCCGACGTCGTGCACTTCCAGTCGCACATCATCGTCGGCCGCGGCCTCGGGATCGAGGCGGCCAAGCGCGGCATCCGCATCGTCGGCACGAACCACTTCATGCCCGAGAACATGCTCGAGTTCACCCTCCTGCCGAAGGCCGTGCAGGCCAAGGCCGTGGCGATGGCGTGGCGGGCCGCGCGCCGCACCTTCGGCCGGGCGGAGGCGGTCACCACGCCGACCCGCAAGGCCGCGCAGTTCCTCGAGAAGTACACGGGCCTCCGGGGCGTCCACGCCATCTCCTGCGGCATCGACGCCGACAACTACACGCCCGACTTCTCGGCCCGCGCCGGCGACTCGATCCTCTTCGTCGGCCGCGTGACCGGCGAGAAGCACATCGACGTCCTGCTCCGCGCCGTCGCCCTGCTCGATCCGGCGCTCGACGCGAAGCTCGAGATCGTCGGCGGCGGCGACCAGATGCGCAACCTCCAGCAGCTCGCCGCGACCCTCGGCATCGCCGACCGCGTCCGCTTCACCGGCTACGTCTCGGACGCCGAGCTCAAGGAGGCGTACACCCGCGCCACCGTGTTCGCCATGCCGTCCATCGCCGAGCTGCAGAGCATCGCGACGATGGAGGCGATGGCCTCGGCCCTCCCCGTCGTCGCCGCCGACGCGATGGCCCTCCCGCACCTCGTGCACGACGGCGAGAACGGCTACCTCTTCGCTCCGGGCAGCGCCGAGGCCCTCGCCGACCGCCTCACCGCCGTGCTCACGGCCGACCAGGAGGACCTCGAGGCGATGAAGCGCGCCTCCCTCCAAATCGTCGCCGCGCACGACATCAACCGCACGATCAGCACCTTCGAGAGCCTGTATCGTGGGGAGCCGGTGGCCGATCCGGCCTCCGACGCAGCGTCCGCACCCGCCGCCACCTGACGGCCGCTCGGACGGCCGCCGCGGGGCGTTAGCTCAGCCGGTCAGAGCAGCGGACTCATAATCCGTCGGTCACGGGTTCAAGTCCCGTACGCCCTACTCCGCTCCACCCGCGGTCGTTCCTCCTCTCCAGCGCCGGGTCGGGCCTCCACCTGATGTCGTTCTCGTCGGAGCGGACGGTCCGGCCCCGTCAGGCCGACGGGCCGTGCCTCAGGACGGCGCCGACGCGGTCCTCGCCGGCACGCCGACCGCGGACGAGTCGGAGGCGACGTCGCGGACGACGACGGCGCCGGCTCCGATCCGCACACGGTCGCCGACGGTCACGTCCCCGACGATCGTCGCGCGGGCGCCGATGTAGACGTCGTCGCCGATGACGGGCGTCCGACCCTTCGACTCGCCGATGGTGACGCCGTGGTAGATGAACGCGTTGCTCCCGATGACCGTGCGCGGGTGCAGGATCACGCCGCGGCCCCAGTGGGGGAGCCGCAGGCCGGGCCCGACCTGAGCGGTCGGCGGCAGCTCGGCTCCGACGATCATGCGGGTCCAGACGAGATCGACGAGGCGGTAGACGAGGTGGAGGGGGAGCCGGGTCCTCCGAGAGCTCGAGTACTGCCCGAGTCGGAGGACGAGGACGGTGAGCCGGTCGGAGGCGTGGCCCTTGGCGGCCAGGTCCGCGCGGACGACGGCGCGGAGGTCAGCGAGATCCATGCTCCCAGTCTGAGTGGGCGCCTCGCGGGTGGGTCCGGGCCGTCGGAGATCGTCCGGGGCGTGGCGAGCATCCGCGAGCGGACGACACGGTGGCGCGATGCGCTAGCACGTCCCGACGCGCCGCGCCCGTACTGGCCGCTCCCCGCTCGACGTGATTGCCTGATCCTGTGCCTGATCTTCCGATGTTCCCGCTCGGCTCCGTGCTCCTGCCGCACATGCCGCTCCCGCTCCGGCTGTTCGAGCCGCGGTACCTGCGGATGCTCGGCGACGTCCTCGAGGACGAGACCCTCGCGTTCGGCGTCGTGCTCATCGAGCGCGGCCAGGAGGTGGGCGGCGGCGACCAGCGGTTCGCGGTCGGCGCCCGCGCGCGCATCCTGAACATCGACGGGGCGGAGTCGTTCGTCACGCTCGACTCCGTGGGCGAGGAGCGCTTCGAGGTCGTCCGCTGGTACGAGGACGACCCGTACCCGCGCGCCGAGGTCCGCCTGCTGCCCGATCTGGAGTGGGACGAGAAGCACGCCCCCGCGCTGGCTGCGGCGGAGTCGGCGGTCCGCACGGCACTGGCGGTCGCGAGCGAGTTCGTCGAGCAGCGCTACGGCGCGGTCGTCGAGCTCGCCGAGGATCCGGCCGCGCACGCCTGGCAGCTCGCCGGCGTCGCACCGGTCACCGAGCTCGACCGCCTCGCGTTCCTCCGCAGCTCCACCATGGAGGAGCTGCTGGAGTCGGTCCGGGAGCGCTCCGCCGAGGCGACCGAGTCGTTCCGCGCCGGCTGGGCCTGAGCCCCGTCCCGGCGTCCCACGACGAGCCCGTCAGTCCTCGAGGCTGACGCCGCGCTCCTCCGCCAGCTTGACCAGGTCGTCGACGACCACGAGCGCCATCCGCACCGAGCGGTCGCGGCGGTACTCCTCGTCGTCCGGGTCGATCCGCGAGGTGCGGTCGAGGGTCTCCTCGATCGACTGCGCGAGCTCGCGCCACGCGTCCTGACGGGCGTCGTCGACGAGCGTCGCGAGGTACTCCTCGTCCTGCGCCCGCCTGTGGAGGGAGTCGGCAACCAGGAGCGAGAGCCGCTCGCGGTGGTCGAGGTTGTCGACGTCGGCCGAGCGGTAGTCGTGCACGTGGTCGGAGCGGCCGCCCACCGAGGTCACGTCGGCGGCGATGCCGCGCAGGCGCTCGGCGGCTGCCTCGGACTCGCGCGCCAGCTTCTCGAGCTCCTCCGCGGCGACGACGGAGTAGCGGCCCGAGTCGAAGGGGACGTCAGCACCGAGGCCGTCCATCAGCACACGGTTCTTCACGGCCATCCGGCTCGCGTACTGCGCGAGCATCAGGCCCTCCTCGGCGGCCTCCTCGACGGAGGCGGGCTCGCGCGACGGGTTCTCATCGGGGTCGTACGGCTCCATCTTGAACCTGCGTCGACGCCGGAACCACACGTGCGTCACCTACATCCCGGAGCAGGCGCCCCGCCCGCCGGAGCACCTCTTCGAGAGTACCCGGCGGGCGGGCGCCGTGGTCGGCGGCTCAGGCCTCGCGCCAGTCGTCCTGCCGGAGGTGGGAGCCGGCCTGCGGCCCCATCTGCAGCATCCCGCCGTCCACGACGTACGAGGATCCGGTGATGTAGGAGGCGGCGGGAGAGGCCAGGAAGGCGACCACCGCCGCGATCTCGCGGGCGTCGCCGGGGCGGCCGAGGGGGATGCCGGGGCGGTCGATCGTGACGGGGTCCACGTCCTCGGCGTCGTTCATCGGCGTGGCGATCTCTCCGGGGGCGACGGCGTTGACGGTGATGCCGAGGGAGCCGAGCTCGAGTGCGGCGACCTTCAGCAGGCCGCCCAGCCCGTGCTTGGCGGCGGTGTAGGCGACGGAGCCGACCCGCGGCTGGTGTTCGTGGACGCTGGTGACCGCGATGATCCTGCCGCCCGTGCCCTGGGCCGCCATGCGCCGCGCGGCGCGCTGGAGGCAGACGAACGCTCCGTCGAGGTTCAGGGCGACGGTCGAGCGCCAGCTGTCGAGGCTCTGCTCGAGGAAGGGCTCGCCTCCGCCTCCGCCCGCATTGCTGACGGCGACGTCGAGCCCGCCCAGTCGATCCGCGAGGTCGTCGATCACGTCGCCCGCGCCCTCCAGATCCGTCGTGTCGAGGCGCGCGATCTCGGCGCGCCGCCCGAGGGAGCGCACCTCCTCCGCCGTGCCCTGCGCGCCCTCCTCGTCGCTGTGCCAGGTGATGCCGACGTCCATGCCCGCCTCGGCCAGTGCCACCGCGATCGCCCGGCCGATGCCGGAGTCCGAGGCGGTCACCAGTGCACGGGTGGGCCGGAAGTCTCGAGGTCCCTGGGTCATGTCGTCTCCTGTCTCGATCGGGCCGCCGATCCGGCGGACACGGGTCGATCCCATCAGGGGATCCGACGCGCTCGGGAGCCGGTTGACAGGTCCGGGCTCGCGCGAGACGCGTGGCGGTGTCCCCGCTGAGCGCCCCGATCGCGTTGACTGGGCGAATGGATCACCGGCGCATCTCGGTCGTCGTCCCCGTGAAGGACGACGCCCGCCACCTCGAGCAGCTGCTCGAGCTCCTCCGCGAGCAGACGCTCGCTCCGTTCGAGATCGTCGTCGTCGACGACGGGAGCACCGACGACAGCGCCGCCGTCGCGCGAGCGGCGGGCGCGCGGGTGGTGCGGCACGACGGAGCCGGGATCCCGGCGAGCACGGCGCACGGCTTCGACGAGGCGCACGGCGACGTCCTCGCACGGCTCGACGCCGACTCCCGCCCGGGACCCGACTGGCTGGCCCGCCTGGCCGGTCACTTCGCCGATCCCGAGGTCGGAGCGGTGACCGGTCCCGGACGCTTCGACGAGCTCGGCCCGATCGCCCGGGTGATCGCGCGGGTCGCCTACATGGACGCCTACTTCGTGCTGATGGGGTCGGCGCTGGCCAACTGGCCGCTCTTCGGCTCCAACTGCGCCGTCCGCCGGTCGGCGTGGGAGGAGATCGCGGAGGAGATGCACCGGCACGACGCCTACGTGCACGACGACGTCGAGATCAGCGTGCACCTGGGACTCCGGCACCGGATCGTGCTCGACCGCCACCTCGAGGTCGGCATCTCGGCCCGCCCCTTCGGCGCCTTCGCTGACATGCTCCGCCGGTTCGACCGCGCTCTGCACACGCTGGCGCGGCACCCCGGGATGGGGTCGTCCCTGCAGCGCTGGACGCACCGGGTGCGCCGCACCCACCGCGACCGCCTGCGAGCGACGGCCGCGGCGCGCCGCTCCGGCTGACGACGAGAGCCGACGGCGCCGCCTGACGGCTAGGGCTGGGCCGCGTCCGGCCGGGCCGCGTCGGGCTCGGCCTCCGCCGCCCGATCCTCTCCGGGCGCGGTGCGCCCCTCCTTCGGCATCGCCCAGACCGCGGCGAGCATGCCCACGGCGAGGACCGTGAGCGCGATGCAGACGAAGCGGGTGCCCTCGGCGAGGTCCGCCGGTGCGGGGACGCCGCCGCCCGCCTTCGCGTTCACGATCGCGCCGAACACGGCCACGGCGACGGCGCTGCCGATGTTCCGGGCGAAGAAGTTGGTCGAGGAGACCACTCCGCGCTCGTTCCAGTCGACGCTCGACTGCGCCCGGATCAGCGTCGGAGTCGCCACGAGCCCCATGCCGGCGCCGATCAGCACGCAGAAGCCGGCGATCTCCCACAGCGTCGAGGAGGCGCCGAGCAGGACGGTCAGCGCCGTGCCGATCACGACGAGCCCCGCTCCGAGGAAGCCCGTGTTGCGGAAGCCGATGCGCAGGTAGAGCGGGCCCGACAGGCTCGCCGCGACCGGCCAGCCGAGCGTCATCGCCGCTACGGCGAAGCCCGCGCCGAGGGCGGAGCTGCCGAGCACGCCCTGCGCGAAGGTCGGGAAGTACGAGGTGACGCCGAGCGTGATCGCGCCGACGGTCACCGAGACCAGGCTGGTCGAGATCAGCACGCGCCGCGTGAGGACCCAGAGGGGGAGCACCGGGGCGGCCGCGCGCCGCTCGATCGCGACGAAGCCGGCGAACGCGAGGGCCGAGACGACGAACACGCCGACTCCGGCGGGGGAGAGCCACGGCCAGGCGCTGCCGCCCTCGAGCAGCCCGAGGATGAGCAGCGCGGTGCCCACGGCGAGCACGGAGGCGCCCGCCACGTCGATCCGCTGCTTATCGCCCCGCGTGGTCTCGCGGAAGCTGCGGATCAGGAGGAACGCCGCCAGGAGGCACAGGGGGATGTTGACGAGGAAGATGCCGCGCCAGGCGCCCAGGTCCGAGAGCACGCCACCGAGGGTCGGCCCGACGACCGAGGAGATGCCCCAGACGCTCGCGAGGTAGCCCTGGGTCTTCGCACGCTCGGCGACCGTGTAGATGTCGCCGGCGATGGTGATGCCCATCGGCTGGATCGCTCCGGCCCCCAGGCCCTGCAGGGCTCGGAACGCGATCAGCGCGGGCATGCTCCAGGCGAGGCCGCACAGGAGCGAGCCGACCAGGAACAGGGCGATGCCGATCAGCATGATGGGCTTGCGCCCGATCACGTCGGCGAGCTTGCCGTAGAGGGGGACCGAGACGGCCTGGGCCAGCAGGTAGATCGAGAACAGCCAGGGGAACTGCTCGAAGCCCCCCAGGTCGGCGACGATGGACGGCACGGCCGTCGAGAGGATCGTGGCGTCGAGGGCGACCAGAGCGGTCGAGATCATCAGGGACAGCAGGATCGGGCCGCGCTCCGAGCGCAGTCCGACACTCGCGCGGGTGGGGGCGTCGGTCACTCTGCCCAGGCTATTCCATAGCCGGGGGATGGAAGCGGGGAGGAGAGGATCCGCTCCAGGGCTCGGTAGACTGGTGGCATGGAACTCGTTCTCTGGCTCGTCGTGTCCGCCATCGCCGGTGTCGGCCTCGTCTCCGGAGTCGCGGCTCTCATCGCCATGACGCGGGCGCCCTGGTCGGCCGACAAGTAGCCGCCCGGCCGGCCTCGCGCCGGCACTACTCGTAGATCCGCACCACGCTCCACTGCGGCTCCGTCGACGCGACCACGTCGAGCACGAACGCTCCGCCGGTCGCGAGGTCCGTCGCCTGGAAGCGCCAGCCGCCGATGCTCACCGGTTTGCGCCCGAACGTCGGCGGGAACCCCTCGAGGGGCGCCCACCACTCGCTCGTGCAGGTCCACACCGTCGGCCGGTCGGTCACCCGGTAGCTCCCGCCCCGCCACTCGAGCGCGATCGGCACTCCCTCGCCGTCGGTCGAGACCAGCGCCGTCTCGTCGATCACCGCCATCGTCGTGCTCCCGTTCACTCGCCGGACCCGGTTGGCCGTTCGAACATGTGTTCGATAGTCTGCGAGTGTACGCCGCGGCGCTCGTGCTCGCCACGGCCGCGGATCGACCGGTGGGAGGCGCGATGATCGAGTGGAGTCCGCTCCAGATGCTGCGCAGCAGCGGGCAGGACGAGTGGGTGATGGTCGACGCCCTGCGCACCGGCCGGATCGGCCTGGTGCGCCGCATCGAGACCGGCCCGTACCGCGAGACCTGGTTCCGCGCGGTGACCTGGGCGGCGGAGCCGGAGAGGCGGACGCTCGTGGGCTACTCCCGCTCGATGGACACCATCGCGGCCGCCCTGTGGGCCCATCAGCCGCCGACGGCGCAGGAGAAGCCCTTCCCCGGCTACCCGCCCTCGCGGCCGTCGCCGTGACTCCTTCAGCGAGAGGAGGCCCGGCCGTCCCCGCGACGGCGGCCTCCGTGTCCGCCACGGGGGAGAATGGCCCGATGCTCCTCGCACTCGTCGGCGGCCCCACGGGGGCGTGGCGGGCGGTCGACCCCGTCGGCGGCGCCGAGGCCGGGAGCGGCAGGGGCCCGGTCGAGCTGGCGGCGTTCGTCCGGAAGCGGGAGCCGGAGCGCCCGCGCTGGGTCTGGGACGACACCGCGCGCTGGTACCCCGCACTGCTGTCGGCCGGCGTGGTCGTCTCCCGGTGCCACGACCTCCGGCTGGCCCGCGCGATCCTCCGCCGCTCGGTCTCCGCCGCCGCATCGGCTCTCGCGCGCTCGCCCCTCGACCCGTGGGACGCGGGAGCCGCGGCCCCCGCCGCGCAGGACACGCTGATCGGGTTCGAGGAGGCGGCGGGCGGCTCCGACGAGCTCGACCCCGTCCTCGAGCTGGCCCGGCAGGAGGAGGCGCTCTCCGGCGCCGCCGAGGCCGGCCGGCTCCGCCTGCTGCTCGCCGCCGAGTCCGTCGGCGCCCTGATCGCTCGCGAGATCGCCCACGCGGGGCTGCCGTGGCGCGCCGATGTGCACGACCGGGTGCTCACCGGGATGCTCGGCCCCCGCCCGCTCTTCGGCGGCCGCCCGGCCCTGCTGGAGGCGCTGGCCGTCCGTCTGCGCGACGAGCTCGGCGCGCCCGAGCTCAATCCCGACTCGCCGGCCGAGCTCCTCAAGGCGCTGCGGCGCGCGGGGCTGCCGGTCGAGTCGACGCGCTCCTGGGAGCTGCAGTCCCTCGAGCACCCCGCGGTGCCGCCCCTCCTGGAGTACAAGAAGCTCTCCCGGCTGCTCACCGCCAACGGCTGGGCCTGGCTCGACGCGTGGGTGCGCGACGGCCGGTTCCGGCCGGAGTACGTGGTGGGCGGCGTCGTCACCGGCCGCTGGGCGACCTCGGGCGGAGGGGCGCTGCAGCTGCCGCGGCAGATCCGCGCCGCGGTCACCGCGGATCCGGGCTGGAGCCTCGTGGTCGCGGATGCCGCGCAGCTCGAGCCGCGCATCCTCGCCGCGCTCTCGGGCGACTCGGCCATGGCCGCCGCCGGGCGGGGCCGCGACCTCTACCAGGGCATCGTCGACGCCGGAGTGGTCCCCGACCGGCCGAGGGCGAAGGTCGCGATGCTGGGGGCGATGTACGGGGCGACGAGCGGGGAGGCCGGGCGGCTGCTCCCGAGGCTCGCCCGTGCCTACCCGCGCTCGGTCGCGCACGTCGAGGCGGCGGCTCGGGCGGGGGAGCGCGGCGAGAGCGTCTCGACGTGGCTCGGGCGCAGCTCGCCTCCCGGACCCGAGGGGCTCTCGGCGGATGCGGCGCGAGCGCGCGAGTGGGGACGCTTCACCCGCAACTTCGTGGTGCAGGGCACCGCGGCCGAGTGGGCGCTCTGCTGGATGGGCGAGCTGCGGGCGCGACTGCGCGCCGAGGGCGGCGCGGTCGGCCGGGCGCACCTCGTCTACTTCCTGCACGACGAGGTGATCGTGCACGCTCCCGCCGACGTCGGCGAGCGGGTCGCCGCGATCGTCCGCGAGGCGGCGGTGCGCGCCGGACGCTCGCTCTTCGGAGAGGGCGAGGTCGACTTCCCGGTCACCGTAGCCGTCGTCGACTCCTACGACCAGGCGAAGTGAGACGCGGGATCAGTACCAGTGCGGCGAGCGGTTGTTCCAGCTCGACCATGCGTTGCAGGGCGAGCCGTAGGCGCTCTTGATGTACGAGAGACCCCAGTCGACCTGCGTCGCCGCGTTCGTCTGGTAGTCGGCTCCCGAGTTGGCCATCTTGCTCGCCGGGAGGGCCTGCGGGATGCCGTAGGCGCCGGAGGAGCGGTTCAGCGCGTTCCAGCGCCACCCCGACTCGCCGTTCCACAGCGGGATGAGGCACCGGTCGACCTGGTCGGCGCCCCAGCCGAAGCGGCCGACAGCGGTGCGGGCGTAGGCCTGGGCCTGCGCGGGGGAGAGGCCGTCCGTGCGTCCGGCGTAGGTGCCGAGGGCGGCGATGGTCTTGGCGGAGCTGTTGCGCGCGCCGGTCGGGTCGTCGTCGCCGAGCTCGACCGGGCCGCCTCCTCCACCTCCGCTGTTGGAGGGCGCTGCCGGAGCAGCGGCCGCGGCGGGAGCCGACGCGGCGCGCTGGCGGGCGGCCTCGGCCTCGGCGGCGAGGCGGGAGAGGCGCTGCTGCTCCTCGAAGGCCGACTTCGCGTCCTGGCCGTCGGCGTACTCCCGCTCGATCTCGGCGGTGGTGTTCTTGAGCGAGGCGAGCTGGGTGTAGAGCTCCTGGCTGTACTTCTCCTGGTCGGCGACCTTGGCGTCGGCCTCGGCCTGCGCGGAGCGGGCGGCCGAGAGCGCGTCGGCCGCGGCGGTGGCGAGGGAGACGCGCTCCCCCCGGGCCTGCTCGGCCTGCGCGGCGAGGGAGACGGCCTGGTTCTCGGTCGACTGCGCCGCGGTCTGGAGCCGGCTGGTCTGCTGGGTGAGCTGCGTCATGGTGCCGAGGCGGTAGAGCAGCTCGCTCGACTCGTCGCCGCCGATGAGGAGGTTGAGCGTCGCATCGGTCCCGCCGTTGCGGTAGAGCTGCGCGGCGAGACGGCCGGCCTGCTCCTTCGCGGCGTCGGCGTCCGAGCGGGCGGCGGAGGCGCGCTCCTCCAGGGCGCTCACGCGCTGAGTCGCCTCGTCGAGAGCGCTCTGCGCGGCGTCCGCCTCGGCGGCCCGGCTGATGGCGGCGTCGGTGAGGGCGGCGGCCTGGTCGCGCAGGTCGGCGAGGAAGGCGGTGATGCGGTCGACCTCGGCGGCGGTGGCGCTCTCGCTCGACTTCGCGGCCTCCACATCGGACCACGAGGGGTAGTCGGACGGGTCGTAGGCGGCGGACGCGGAGAGCGGAGCGGCGAGGGCGGCGCACAGGACGAGGACCGTGCCCGCTCCGGCGGCGACGAGGCGCCGGCGCGCCCGGGAGGGGACGCGGAGACCGAGGGGGGTGCGGGACATGCGAACCACCCTAGGCGACGGCACCCGCGCCTGTCTCGTCCTAGCTCGAGGCTCGACGGCCCCGACGGGGACGCTCGAGAGCGTATCCGCGGACGCCCCGTCCCGGCCCGTCGCCCGTGAGCTCGTCGCGGGCCGCCTCGAGGAGGCGCCGCAGGGCCTCCTCCCGCACGCGGGCGGCGATCGCGGCGAGGCGGCGCTGCGGGTGCGCGTCCTCCTCCTCCGCCTGCTCGTCGGCGGTGGCGGGCAGCGAGCTCTCGTACGCGTCGAGGACGGCAGCGAGGTCGGCGCCGGACAGGCTCGACGCCAGCAGCACGCGGTCGAGGACGTCGTCCCAGTCCTCCTCCGGGGACGCTCCGTCACCCGTCAGCCAGGCGGCCGCCTCCGCGCGGCCCTCGCGGGTGAGCGCGTGCAGGGGGAGGCCGTCGTCGGTGGACCCGGCCGAGACGACGAGGCCCCGCTCGCGCAAGCGCTCGAGCGTCGAGTAGATCTGGCCGACGTTGACCCGGGGCCGGTGCGCGGCACGGTCGAGGAGCTCGGCGTGCAGCTGGAGGCCGTAGGCGGGGCCGAGCGTGAGCAGGGCGAGCAGGCCGTCGCGGACGGACACGGTGCTCCTCCCGGCGGGCGTCTGGCGGTGTGCGGCGTCCGGCGGCGCGGACGACCCGAGTATAGGCAGGAGCCGCCCACGGCCGGTCGAGCAGGCGCGGCGAGCCGCCTTGACGGAGGTCCGCCGCTCCTGCATGATCGGGCGTGGTGGCACGTCCACCGTCATAATCGAAGAAGGCGCACCGCAGAGTGTTCCGTGGTCCGGGTCGTTGGGGAAGACGCACCGGGACGAACGGAGGACACCATGGTGGCGCAGCAGACTCGGGGTGTGCTCTTCGTGCACTCCGCCCCCCGCGCGCTCTGCCCCCACCTCGAGTGGGGGACAGGTCGCGCCCTTGGTCGTGCCGTGAACTTCGCCTGGATCGAGCAGCCCGTGCTCCGCAGCACACTGCGCTCCGAGTTCGCCTGGGAGGGCCCGGTCGGAACCGGTGCCGTCATCGCGTCCGCTCTCCGCGGCTGGGCCGACGTCCGCTACGAGGTCACCGAGGAGCCCTCTCCCGGCGTCGACGGCGGCCGCTGGATGCACACGCCCGAGCTCGGCATCTTCTACGCCCAGACCGACAGCGCGGGCAACACCGTCGTGCCCGAGGACCGCATCCGCTCCGCCATGGAGCTCGCCGGCGCCGACCCCATCGAGCTGCACCGCGAGCTGCGCCTCGCCCTCGGCCAGGCCTGGGAGGACGAGCTCGAGCCCTTCCGCTACGGCGGCGACTTCGCGCCCGTCGTCTGGATGCACGGGGTCGGTTGAGTTCATTCGACGCCGCTCCTCGCGCGGCGTCGCGCAGTCGGCTCGGTCGGGTGGTCGGGTTCCGTGGAGCGGCCGGCGTCCGGCGACGCCGATCCGCTGGCACGCGGATCGGCGGATACGCCTCGCGGCAATCGTTCGCTCCCGCCTCCCTGAACCAGGCGGCCAGCGGACCCCCCGTTCCGGCAGAGGTCCGCCTCGAAGTCGCGTCGTCGCCTCACGGTTGCCGCTCGCTGGCACGTCGACCAGACGGTCGGCGGAGCACCGCGTTCCGGCGGAGGGCGTCGGAAAGCTCGTGGAGCCGCCCGCACCTCTGTCGCGCACGACACCGACGGCCCGAGTAATGGCGAGTCGCACGCTCCCCACGAGCGCAGCCGCCCTGATCCGAGCATCCGACCCGAGTCGCGGCGAAGCCCGCGCTCCCACCCGGACAGCTTCGTTGATCCGAGCGTCCGACCCGAGTCGCGGCGAAGCCCGCGCTCCCCACCAGCACGGCGTGCTCACCAGCCCGCACCAGACGGCGGCGCAGATCCCTCGCGGCACGAGGCGTATCCGGGGATCCGCGTTCCAGCGGATCACCGTCGCCGCACCGCACCGGCCCTCGGAAACCCCGCCCCCCTCCCCAGCGGACGCGCCTGCGCCGCGCAAGGAGCGGCGCAGCCCGCTTTCCGCACGGTGGAGCGGGGCTACGCCCCGCTACACCGTCCGGAAAGCGGCAACAGCATTGTGCCCCCCGAACCCGAACGAGTTCGAGATGGCGACCAGCGGTCCGTCGCCGAGGGCGCGGGGGCTGGTGACGACGTCGAGGGGGATCTGGGGGTCCTGCTCGAAGAGGTTGATGGTGGGGGGTGCGGTGCGCTCGTGGAGGGCGAGCACGGTGAAGATGGCCTCGAGCGCGCCGGTGCCGCCGAGGAGGTGGCCGGTGGACGCCTTGGTCGCGGAGACGGCGATGTTCGGGAGGTGGTCGCCGAAGACGCGCAGCAGGGCGCGGTACTCGGCGATGTCGCCGACCGGGGTGCTCGTCGCGTGGGCGTTGACGTGGGTGACGTCGGTGAGCGCGGCTCCGGCCTGCTCGAGGGCGCCGATCATGGCACGGGCGGCGGCGGAGCCCTCGGGGTCCGGCGCCGTGATGTGGTACGAGTCGCTGGTGACGGCGCCGCCGGCGAGCTCCGCGTAGATGCGGGCTCCGCGGGCGAGGGCGTGCTCCTCGGTCTCGAGGATGAGCGTCGCGGCGCCCTCTCCGAGGACGAAGCCGTCGCGGGAGACGTCGTAGGGGCGTGAGGCGGTCGCCGGGTCGTCGTTGCGGCGCGAGAGGGCCTGCATCGACGCGAAGGCGGCGATCGGGAGCGGGTGGACGACCGACTCCGTGCCGCCGGCGACGACCACGTCGGCGAGGCCGAGCTGCATGTGCTCGTAGGCGTTCGCGAGGGCCTCGGTGCTGGAGGCGCAGGCCGACACGTCGGTGCGGGCGTAGGCGCGGGAGGGGATGGCCATGCTGATGGCGGCGGCGGCCGCGTTGGGCATGAGCATCGGGATGGTCATCGGGAGGACCCGGCGGGGACCGCGCTCGCGGAGGGTGTCCCACGCGTCGACGAGGGTCCAGAGGCCGCCGATGCCGGTCGAGTAGTCGACGCCCACGCGGAGCGGGTCGACGTCGGTGATGCCGGAGTCGGCCCAGGCCTCGCGGGCCGAGATGAGCGCGAACTGGCTGGAGGGGTCGAGGCGCTTCGCCTCGGGGCGGGAGAGCACCTCCTCCGGGCGGACCTTGGCCTGGGCGGCGAAGGTGACCGGGATGTCGTACTGGGCGACCCAGTCCTGCTCGAGGGAGCGGACGCCTGATTCGCCGGCGAGGAGTGCGTTCCAGGACTCCCGGGCGGTCCCGCCGAGGGGAGTGCTGGCACCGATTCCGGTGACGACGATCTTCTTGGTCATGACGAGCTTCTCTGTTCCGTGTGGGTGGGTGCCGGGCTCACCCCGGCCGACGATCGCCGGCCGGGGTGTCCGCCACGAGGACGGGGTGCGCGGGCGACGACTACTCGGACGCCTTGACGATGAAGCGGACCGCGTCGCCGACCGTCTTGAGGTTCTTGACCTCGTCGTCGGGGATCTTCACGTCGAACTTCTCCTCGGCGTTGACGACGATGGTCATCATCGAGATGGAGTCGATGTCGAGGTCGTCGGTGAACGACTTGTCCATCTCGACGGAGTCGGTGGCGATGCCCGTCTCGTCGTTGACAAGCTCGGCCAGGCCGGCGAGGACTTCTTCGTTGGACAGTGCCATGGTTCTCTCCTTGGGGGTTCTTCGGGTGTTCGTCAGTGACCGTAGGTCAGTTTAGGGGTGGGGTCGCGCCGGTCACGGGAGCACCACGACCTGCGCGCCGAACACCAGTCCGGCGCCGAAGCCGATCTGCAGCGCGAGTCCGCCGTGCAGCTCCGGGTGCTCCTCGAGCAGGCGGTGGGTGGCGAGCGGGATCGACGCGGCGGAGGTGTTGCCGGTGGTCTCGATGTCGCGGCCGATAGCGACGGTCTCGGGCAGCTTCAGCTGCTTCGCGAGCTCGTCGATGATGCGCATGTTCGCCTGGTGGGGGATGAACGCGGCGAGGTCCTCGGGCTGGACGCCCGCCTCCGCGAGCGCCTGCTTGGCGACCTTAGCCATCTCCCAGACCGCCCAGCGGAAGACCGACGGGCCGTCCTGGCGGAGGGTGGGCCATTCGGCGGTGCCGTCGCGGTAGGCCGCGAGCGGGTTGTCCATGCCGACGGTGTCCCATTTGGAGCCGTCGGATCCCCACACGGTCTTCGAGATGCCGGCGGTGTCGCTGGGGCCGACGACCGCGGCGCCCGCGCCGTCGCCGAGGAGGAAGGAGATGCTGCGGTCGGTCGACTTGACCAGCTCGGACAGCTTCTCGGCTCCGACGACGAGCACGTACTCGGCCAGGCCGGAGCGGATGAAGGAGTCGGCCTGGGCGATGCCGTAGGTGTAGCCGGCGCAGGCGGCCGAGATGTCGTACGCCGGGGCGGGGTTCGCGCCGATGCGGTCCGCGAGGAGCGCGGCCAGCGACGGGGTCTGCACGGTGTTGCTGATCGTGGAGACGAGCACGACGCCGATCTGGTCCGGGCGGATGCCCGCCTTCTCGATCGCCTCGAGGGAGGCGGTGGTCGCGAGGTCGACCGCGTGGATGTCGGCGGAGGCCCGGCGGCGCTCGATGATGCCGGTGCGCTGGCGGATCCACTCGTCGGAGGAGTTGATCGGCTCGATCAGGTCGTCGTTCGGGACGACGAGGTCGCCGCGGGCCGCGCCGATGCCGAGGATCCGGGTGTACGCGCTGCCGCTGGACTGGGTGAGGGAAGGGGTCGTCATGGGGTCTCTCCTGCTAGGCGGCGTGCTCGTCGAGGAAGGCGCGGGCGGCGTCCACGTCGTCGGGGGTCGTGATGGCGATGCTCGGCACGCCCTTGAGGCCGCGCTTGGCGAGGCCGACCAGCGCGCCGGCGGGTGCCAGCTCGATGATCCCGGTGACGCCCGCGTCGGCGAAGGCCGCCATGCAGAGGTCCCAGCGGACGGGGGAGGCGACCTGGCCGACGAGCAGCTCGAGGAACGCGGCACCGGAGTCGACGACCGACCCGTCGCGGTTCGTCCAGAGACGGAGCGTCGGGTCGGTGGGGGTCAGCCCGGCGGCGACGCCGGCGAGGGAGTCGCGGGCGGGCGCCATGTAGCGGGTGTGGAAGGCGCCGGCCACCTGCAGGGGGATCACGCGGGTCCCGCGGAGCGGCTCCGCCTTGAGGGCCTCGAGCGCGTCGACCGCGCCGGCGACGACGATCTGACCGCCGCCGTTGTAGTTGGCCGGCTCGAGGCCGAGCTCGTCGAGACGGGCGATCAGGGCCTGCTCGTCGCCGCCGAGGACCGCGCTCATCGCGGTCGGCTCGGCGGCGGCCGCAGCGGCCATGGCACGGGCGCGCTCGCGGACGAACACCAGCGCGTCGGCCTCGGTGAGGACCCCGGCTCCGGCGGCCGCGGTGATCTCGCCGACGGAGTGGCCGGCGATGCCCGCGATGCGCTCGCGCCGTCCGCCCTCGAGGAGGGCGGCGAGGCTCACGAGTCCCGCGGAGACGATCAGGGGCTGGGCGACCGCGGTGTCGCGGATGGTGTCCGCGTCCGAGACGGTGCCGTGCGCGGCGAGGTCGATGCCGACCGCCTCCGAGTGCGCGGCGACCTGCTCGGCCACGGAGGGGATCTCGAGCCAGGGGGCGAGGAATCCGGGGGTCTGGGAGCCCTGACCCGGGGCGACGACGACGATCACGGTATCCAGTCTTCCGATCTGCGCTCGCACGTGCGGCGCGTGGAGCCACTGACAAAGCACAAAGAGCTTGTCGCGGGTCTACAAGTGTTCAGGGGCGGGAGGGGTTCGGCGAGCAGACGGCCTCAGCGGCGGGACGGCTTCCGGCGGACGGCGCCGTCCGGGTCGCTCATGGAGCCGAGGATGAGGGCGGACTGGAGGATGAGCGCCTCGCGGGCGCCCGTCGCGTCCCAGCCGATCACCTCGGCGACCCGCTTGAGGCGGTAGCGCACCGTGTTCGGGTGCACGAACAGCTCGCGGGCGGTCGCCTCGAGGGAGCGGCCGTTGTCGAGGTAGGCCCACAGCGTGGTCAGCAGCTCGGTCGAGTGCTTCTGCAGGGGCCGGTAGATCTGCGTGATGAGGCTCTGCCGGGCGAGCGGGTCGCCGGCGAGGGCGCGCTCGGGAAGGAGGTCGTCGGCGTTGACCGGTCGCGGCGCGTTCCGCCAGGAGCGGGCGACCGCGAACCCGGCGAGGGCCGCGCGGGCGCTGCGGGACGCCTCGACCAGGGTCGGCACCTCGTGGCCGAGGACGAGGTGGCCCGTCCCGAAGCCGGGCTCGAGCGCCTCCGCGATCTCGAGGAACGCGACCGGCGGACCGGTCTCCTCCGTGGCGTTCTCGCTCGGCTCGGCGCGGCCGATGACCAGGACGAGCCGGCTGCCCTGCACGCCGATCAGCACGTCGGCGTCCATGTGCCGGGCCGTGCGGCGCAGCTGGTCGACGTCGAGCATCTTGGGGGCGGTGCCCACCAGGACGGCGACCTCGCCGTGGCCGTGCCAGCCGAGGGCGGCGATCCGGCTGGGCAGCTCGTCGTCGGCCTCGCCCGTGAGGATCGAGTCGACGACCAGCGCTTCCAGGCGCGCGTCCCAGAGACCTCGGGCCTCGGCGGCGCGCGCGTAGACGTCGGCCGCGGCGAAGGCGATCTCGCGCGAGTAGAGGAGGATCGCCTCGCGGAGGTCCTCCCCGCCGTTCTTGATCCGGTCCTCGACGACCTCGACCGTCACCTTGATCAGCTGCAGCGTCTGCGTCAGCGAGACGGAGCGCAGCAGCTCGCGGGGAGCGGCTCCGAACACGTCCGCCGCGATCCACGGCGTGGCCGACGGGTCGTCGAACCACGAGATGAACGAGGTGATGCCGGCCTGGGCGACGAGGCCGACCGCCGAGCGCCGACCGGGGGGCATGCTGCCGTACCAGGGCAGCGTGTCCTCGAGGCGCTTGATCGTCTGCGTCGAGAGCTCACCGGCGAGGGTGCGCAGCCAGGCGAGGGTCTGCTCCTTCGTGCGGGGAGCGCCCGGCCGGGTGGCCGGACGCTCCGCCGCAGGAGCAGGACCCCGCGCACTCGACGGTGCGGGTTCCTGCGAGAGCACGGACTCGTCCGTCAGCTCTCGCCGCCCGCGTTGCCGGTGGTGCCGGCGTTGACGTCGAGGAGGCGGTACTTCTCGATCGCCTGGACGGCGAGCGAGGGGTCGACCTCGCCGCGCTTGGCGAGCAGCTGCAGCGTCCGCACGACGACCGAGGGGCCGTCGATCTGGAAGTAGCGCCGCGCCGCCGCACGGGTGTCCGAGAAGCCGAAGTCGTCCGCGCCGAGCGTCGCGAAGTCGCCCGGGATGAACTGGCGCAGCTGGTCGGGGACCTGGTGCGAGAAGTCCGAGACGGCGACGAAGGGACCCTTCGCGTCGGCCAGCTTCTGCGTCACGTACGGCACCTGCTCGGCGTCCTCGGGGTGGAGGAAGTTGTGCTGCTCGGCCTTGATGCCGTCGCGGCGCAGCTCGTTCCACGAGGTGACCGACCAGACGTCCGCCGAGACGCCCCAGTCCTCGGCGAGGAGCTTCTGCGCCTCGATCGCCCACGGCACCGCGACGCCCGAGGCGAGGAGCTGGGCCTTCGGCCCGTCCCACTGGCCCCAGGAGATGCGGTGGATGCCGCGGACGATGCCCTCGACGTCGACGTCCTCCGGCTCCTTCGGCTGCACGATCGGCTCGTTGTAGACCGTGATGTAGTACATGACGTTCGGGTCGGTGTGCTTCCCGCCGTACATGCGCTCGAGACCGGACTGCACGATGTGCGCGATCTCGTACCCGTAGGCCGGGTCGTAGCTCACGACGGCGGGGTTGGTCGCCGCGAGGATCGGGGAGTGCCCGTCCGCGTGCTGGAGGCCCTCGCCGGTCAGCGTGGTGCGTCCTGCGGTGGCGCCGATCATGAAGCCGCGCGACATCATGTCGCCGGCCGCCCAGATCGCGTCGCCCGTGCGCTGGAACCCGAACATCGAGTAGAAGACGTAGACCGGGATGAGCGGCTCGCCCTGCGTCGAGTACGAGGTGCCGATCGCGGTGAACGCCGCGAGGGCGCCCGCCTCGTTGATGCCGACGTGGAGGATCTGACCCTGCGGGCTCTCCTTGTAGGCCAGGAGGAGCTCGCGGTCGACCGACGTGTAGTGCTGGCCGCGCGGGTTGTAGATCTTCGCGTTCGGGAAGAACGCGTCCATGCCGAAGGTGCGCGCCTCGTCCGGGATGATCGGGACGACGCGGTTGCCGAAGTCCTTCGACCGGAGGATGTCCTTGAGGATGCGGACGAACGCCATGGTGGTGGCGATCTCCTGCGTCCCGGAGCCCTTCTTGCCGACCGCGTACGCCGAGTCCTCGGGGAGGTTCAGCTGCGTGTACTTCGAGCGGCGCTCGGGGAGGTAGCCGCCGAGCGCGCGGCGGCGCTCCTGCAGGTACTCGATCGCCTCGTCGTTCTGACCGGGGTGGTAGTACGGCGGGAGGTAGGGGTTCTCCTCGAGCTGCGCGTCCGTGATCGGGATGCGCATGGTGTCGCGGAACGACTTGAGGTTGTCCAGCGTCATCTTCTTCATCTGGTGGGTCGCGTTGCGGCCCTCGAAGCTGCGGCCGAGACCGTAGCCCTTGATGGTGTGGGCGAGGATGACGGTGGGCTGGCCCTTGTGCTCCGTCGCGGCCTTCATGGCCGCGTAGATCTTGCGGTAGTCGTGGCCGCCGCGGCGCAGGCCCCAGATCTGCTCGTCGGAGTAGCCCTCGACGAGCTTCTTGGCGCGCGGGTCGCGGCCGAAGAAGTTCTCGCGGACGTAGGCGCCGTCCTCCGTCTTGTAGGTCTGGAAGTCGCCGTCGGGCGTCTTGTTCATCAGGTCGAGCAGCGCGCCCTCGGTGTCGCGGGCGAGCAGGTCGTCCCACTCGCGGCCCCAGATGAGCTTGATGACGTTCCAGCCCGCGCCGCGGAAGTACGACTCGAGCTCCTGCACGATCTTGCCGTTGCCGCGGACGGGTCCGTCGAGGCGCTGGAGGTTGCAGTTGACGATGAAGTTCAGGTTGTCGAGGCCGTCGTTCGCGGCGACCTGGAGCTGACCGCGCGACTCGACCTCGTCCATCTCGCCGTCGCCGAGGAACGCCCAGACCTGCTGGTCGGAGGCGTCCTTGATGCCGCGGTTGGTGAGGTACTTGTTCGCCTGCGCCTGGTAGATCGCGTTGATCGGGCCGAGGCCCATCGAGACGGTCGGGAACTGCCAGAACTCCGGCATGAGCCGCGGGTGCGGGTAGCTGGAGAGCCCGCCGCCCCGGTGCGACTTCTCCTGGCGGAATCCGTCGAGCTGGTGCTCGCTCAGGCGTCCCTCGAGGAAGGCGCGCGCGTACGGGCCGGGGGAGGCGTGGCCCTGGATGAAGACCTGGTCGCCGCCGCCCGGGTGGTCCTGACCGCGGAAGAAGTGGTTGAAGCCGACCTCGTACAGCGAGGCGCTCGACGCGTACGTCGAGATGTGGCCGCCGACCCCGATGCCGGGACGCTGCGCGCGGTGCACGAGGATGGCCGCGTTCCAGCGGATCCACGCGCGGTAGCGGCGCTCGACGTCCTCGTCGCCCGGGAAGTCGGGCTCGTTCTCGGGCGCGATGGTGTTGATGTAGTCCGTGGTGGGCACCATCGGCACGCCGAGGTGGAGCTCCTTGGAGCGCTTGAGGAGGCTGAGCATGACGTCGCGCCCGCGACCCCGGCCCCGCTCCTCGACGAGCGCATCGAGCGACTCGTTCCACTCCGACGTTTCCTCGGGGTCCGAGTCCACGTGACCGACGGAATACGGGTCCTGATCGTTAACAGTCACCCTCGACCTCTCTCTGGGGGCAGATCGTGCCCGAGACATCACTCTCATGAAGCGGTGCGGATCCGCGGATCCGGGGCTCGGATGACGAGCCGCGCGCGGGCACCTCCGTCAGCCTAGCGATTCCCGTGCCCCGAACCTGGAATCGCACTGTGGTGATCCACGAGGGATGTGCGCCGACGACTGTAGGAGAGCGCCAGACGGGACGCGTCGACCGGCCCGTGATCGGGGGAGACGGGCCGTTCCTTGGAGTCTGCGCGGAGCGGGTCTAGCATTGCCCCTCGTGCTCGCGCGACTCTCGTGCGCACGGAAGGACATCGGACCGATGGCTCTCGAGAAGCTGACCCTGGCTCCCGACTTCGAACTCGCGAACCAGTACGGCGAGCGCATCCAGCTGGGCGACTTCCACGGGCGGCGCAACGTCGCCCTGGTGTTCTTCCCCCTCGCCTTCTCCGGCACCTGCACGGGCGAGTTCTGCGCGCTGCGCGAGAACCTCTCCCTCTTCGAGCACGCCGACGTGGAGCTGATCGGCATCTCGGTCGACTCCAAGCACACGCTGCGCGCCTGGGGCGAGAAGCAGGGCTACGACTTCACGCTCCTCTCCGACTTCTGGCCGCACGGCGACGTCGCCAAGCAGTACGGCGTGTTCACCGAGGCGAAGGGCTACGCGACCCGCGCGACCTTCCTCATCGACAAGGCCGGCGTCATCCGGGACACGTTCATGACCGCCCCGGGCGAGCCGCGCTCGATCGACGCCTACCGCGCCGCGATCGACGCGCTCGCCCCCGCGCACGTCTGACCCTCCGGAGGCGGACCGCCCCGGTCGTCAGCTGAGGATGTTGACGGCCCGCGAGATCACGAGGGCCAGCAGGACGAATCCGGTGAACGCCTCGGCGATCATCAGGAGCTTCATCCGGCTCGACAGCGGCATCGTGTCGGTCGGGCTGAACGCCATGGTGTTCGTCGTCGACACCGAGAGGTAGTCGACGAAGCCGGGCCGCCAGTCGGCGCGCTCGGAGGAGGTCGCGGCGACCTCGGGCGCGGTGTCGCGGTAGGTGTCCTGCGGGAAGGCGAAGTCGGCCGCCGGCAGCTCCGTGCGGGGGAGTGTTCCGCGGGCGACCGGACCGCCGCGGTCGAGCTCCCAGAACAGCAGCGCGTACGCGACGACGTTGGTGACCCAGACCTGGAGTGCGGTGAGCAGCAGCGGCGGGCCGTCGGCCGTCCCGTCGACGAGGTCGATCACCACGGCGACTACGTTCACCTGGTTCGCCACGGCGAGCACGACCGCCAGGGCGATGGAGACCCCGCGCGACCAGCGCGTCTCGCTGTCGAGCCGGTGCGGGTTGACGACGAACAGCGGCACGAGCAGCGCGAGCGTGATGCCGGCGGCGACGAGGCGGACCACCGAGGTGTCGGCGCTGTGGCCGGCCACGTTCAGGGCGACGGCCACGAGGATCGCGGCGGAGGCGGGCCAGCGGCTCTCGGCGCGCCGCCTCGCCCGGGAGTCGCTGTCGGCGGTCATGTGCCGAGGCTAGTGCCCGCAGGGGGCCGCTCCGCCTGCCGTAGGATCGAGTCGATCGTCCGCGGGTGCTCCCGCGACGGGGGCCTTTAGCTCAGTTGGTAGAGCGCCACGTTTACACCGTGGATGTCATCGGTTCGAGCCCGGTAGGGCCCACCACATCCGACGACCGGACACTGCGCGTCAGCGGGACTGGCGGCGCTTGTAGGGCTTCGGCTGGCCCTTGACGATCGGGGCGCGCCCGGTCCCCTTGGAGGCCTTGGCCTTGCCTCCCGACTTCGGGGCCGCCTCCGGCTCGTCGCCGAGCGCGGCGAGCTCCTCGCGGGCCGAGGCGAGGCGCTGCCGCCCGGCCGCGGTGAGGGTCGTGGCGGCGGCACCGGGCTCGAAGAGCGGCTTGCCGAGGTCGAGCTCGACGGCGGCGACGGAGGAGTCGAGCTTCTGCCGCGAGATGCCGAGGCGCTCGGCGGCGCGCACGAAGTGCAGCTCCTCGGCGACCGCCACGAAGTGGCGCAGCTGGCTGATCTTCATCCCGAACCCTTCACGGCCGCTCCCTGCGGCACGACCACGGTACGCGGTCCGGGAGGGGGCGCCGACCGCCGGGAGCGCCACCAGGAGCAGCGGCGACCCGTCGATCCGCGCCAGAGGCCCCGGCGGACATTGCCGGACGGAGGCGGGAGGCCTACGGTCGCGCCCGTGGGCGGTCCCGAAGCCGGCCACGGAGAGAGGCCGACGTGGGCGCGCTCATCTACAGCTCGATCGCGTCGCTCGACGGCTACGTGAACGACGCGGACGGCGGATTCGCCTGGGCGGAGCCGCGACCCGCCGTGCACCGCTTCATCACGGAGCGCGAGGGGCGGGTGCGCACGTACCTGTACGGGCGGCGCATGTACGAGGTCATGCGCGCGTGGGAGCAGACCTGGGCCCTCGCGGAGGAGTTCGCGTTCATCCGGGACTTCCAGGAGATGTGGCGGGCGGCCGACAAGGTCGTGTACTCGACGACACTGGAGTCGGCCGAGACCCGCCGTACCCGCGTCGAGGGCGGGTTCGACCCGGTCGTCGTCGCCGCGCAGGTCAGCGCCGCCGACCACGACGTCTCGATCGGCGGGCCGACCCTCGCCCGGCACGCGCTGCTCGCCGGGATCGTCGACGAGGTGCAGGTCTACACGGTGCCGGTGGCGGTGGGCGGCGGGACCCACTTCCTCCCGTGCGGGTTCCACGCGCGCCTCGACCTGCGCGAGGAGCACCGCTTCGCCGACGGCACGGTCTTCACGCGCTACAGCGTGCGGCGCTGAGACCGGCTACTCGGCGCCGACCAGCGCGGCGATCCGCGAGGCGAGCCGGGCGCCCTGAGCACGTCCGGCGCGGGCGGAGGCGGCGCGGACGGCCGGGTCGAGCGAGTTCGGGCCGAAGGCGCGCACCGACTCCTCGTCGGCGTAGAGCACCTCGACCCGCGAGTCCGCGAGGGCGTCGAGCTCGCCGGTCGGGATCAGGCCCGCGCCGGGCGTGCCGACTCCCGGCAGCGGAGTGACGATCAGGACCCAGTTGGCTCCCGCGGCGAGGTCGGCGTTGCTGCCGGAGCGCACGCCGCCGTCCATGTAGCGGACGCCGTCGATGCTGACGGGAGGCCAGACCCCGGGGACGGCGCAGCTGGCGGAGATCGCGTCGACGAGGCCGACACCGCTCTCGCGGTCGAACACGCGCAGCTCACCGGTGGCCGTGTCGACCGCGGTGATGAGCAGACGCTGCTCGGGCCAGTCGGCGTCGCCCACGCGGGCCGAGATGACGGCCCGGCGCGTGTCCTCGGGGAGCGTCTCGGCCTCGAGCGCGAGGGTGCCGATGCGGCGCCGCGCGTCCTGGGGCGAGGTCGCGCCCTCGACGGCCGTGGCGAAGAGGGCCTGGAGGCGCTCACCGTCGACGTCCGCTCCTATCTCGGCGGACTCCTCCTGGAGCTGGGCCTCGTACGACTCGTCGAGGCCGGTGCCGGTGCTCAGCTGCGCGGCGACCGCGGAGCCCGCGGAGGTGCCGATGAAGGTCGTCGACGGATCGAGCAGGAGGCGGGCCGCCTCGGGGGAGGCGTCTGCGAGGCCGCGGAGGACGCCGAGCTCCCAGGCGATTCCGGCGAGGCCGCCGCCGGCGAGGACGAGTGCACCAGGCATGGGGGAGGTCCTTTCGATCAGGATCAGGAGGGGGCGGGCGCTGCGGAGCGCCGCAGCACCAACGCTGTCACATCGTCGTGCGCGTCGTCTGCGAGAGCATGCAGACGCTCGAAGAGAGCGGGGTCGTCGTTGCTCCGCACCAGCTCGGCGAGACGGTCGAGCGCGTCGAGGCGCCCGCCGAAGACGTCGAGCAGGCCGTCGCTGCAGGAGAAGAGCGCGTCGCCGGGGGCGAGCACGCGCTGCTCCTCCTCCCAGGAGACGTCGGCGGCGATGCCGAGCGGGACGCCGGTGGAGGCGAGCCGCTCCGTGGTGCCGTCGGCGCGCAGCAGGAGGGTGAGGCCGTGGCCGCTGTCCACGAACGCGACGGCGCCGCTCGCGAGGTCGACCCGGGCGATCAGCGCGGTCGCGAACATCCCGGTCGCTGTCAGATCGGGCAGGAGCTGGCGGTTGACGGCCTCGACGGCTGCCGCGGGAGGGAGCTCCGGCCGCGCCTGGAACGCGGAGCGGATCGCGGAGGCGACGATCGCCGCCGACACCCCCTTGCCCATCACGTCGACCAGCTCGAGGGAGAGATCGTCCCCGCTGCGACGCCACGCCGTGTAGTCGCCGGCGACGTCGTGCAGCGGCGTGGTCAGCGAGTCGAGGCTCCACTCGCCGAGGTCGAGGCGCGGGGGCCAGAGCCGCTCCTGCGTCTCGCTCGCGCGTCCGGAGAAGGCGATCTCGCGCAGCTCCCGCTCCGCCCACCGGCCGAGGTCCTCGAGGATCTCGCGCTCCTCCTCCGAGAAGCCGCGCACCTCGCTGTCGATGATGCAGATCGTGCCGACGCGGAGGCCGTCCCCCACGACGAGCGGGCGGCCCGCGTAGAAGCGCACGTGAGGGGATCCGGTGACGACTCCGCGGTCGGCGAACCGCGGATCGGCGGTGGCGTCCTCGACGACGAGGATGTCGCCCTGCTGGACCGTGACGTCGCACATCGAGTCGGCGCGCAGCATCCTGCTCGCCCGCGCCGAGCGCTGGGGCGACTTCGTGAACTGCGTCGACTCCTCGAGGATGTTGATCTCGGCGAGGGGGACGCGCAGGAGCCGGCGGGCGATGCGGGTGATCCTGTCGAAGCGCTCCTGGGGGGTGCTCAGGCCGATCCCGAGCTCGGCGATCGCGGCGAGGCGGGCGCGCTCGGTCGGCTCGCTCACGTGCGGGTCCGGGCGAGTGCCCAGAGGTTCTGCCCGTCGACACGGCGGTAGGAGAACTCGGTGACGAGGGCGTGGATGAACGGGATCCCGCGGCCTGCCTCGTCCCACTCGTCCGGCATGTCGCGGGGGTCGGCGACCTCGGCGGGCGCCTCCTCGGCGGAGTCGTTGAGCGAGGCGCGCAGCTCGGTCGCGTCGACGCGGATCTCGACCAGGCAGATGATGTGCCGGTACGACCGGGCGTGCTGGACGATGTTCGAGGTCAGCTCGACCAGCGCGGTCTCGAACGACATCCGGTCGACCGGCGCGACGCCCGGCTCCTCGAGCCACAGCTCCTCGAGCGCCTCGTGGACGGCGGTGACGCCGTCCTCGGGCGGCGTGCGCACGACGAAGGAGCGCTCAGGCACGGTAGGCCTCCTCGACGGTCTCGGCGCGCCCGAGCAGGCGGTCGAGGTTGGACAGGCTGAGCACCATGGCGGGCTGCTCGCCAGCGGCGGCCACGCGCAGCTCGCCGCCCGCCTTCCGCGCCTCCTTGAGTCCGGCGACGAGGACGCCGAGCCCGGACGAGTCGAGGAACTCGACGGCCGCCAGGTCGACGACCACGCGGACCTCTCCCGCCTCGAGCGCGCGCTGGAGGACCGCTTCGAGCTCCCACGCCGTGGACAGGTCGAGCCGGCCGACGGGGCGGATCACCACGATGTCGGGCTCGATCCGCTCGGTGCTGATCCTCGAGCTGGGCTCCATGGTGTCCTCCTGACGGGACGGCACGCGGTTCCGCAGGGCTCGGAGACGTGGTGAGGACGCGGTCGGGCGCGCGACCGAGGGGCTCCGGATCCGATGCGGGGGTGAATCGGGGAGTTCGTCCGCCTCCGACCGTACAAGGGAACGGGGCGCCCCGTGGGAGGCGTGACCGCATCCGCGCTGCGACAGGCGGTGCGCGGCCCGGGGGAGGAGGCCCCGCTCAGCCCCTCGCGGCGGCGAGAGCGTCGGCGGCGAGCTGCACGGAGGCGTCCCGGCCGGTCAGCCAGAGCGGCACGGAGCGGGCGCGGAGGCCCGCCGACTCGAGCGCCGGGACCGCGTCCGCGTCCTCCTCGCCGACGAGCCAGGCGTCGAGGAGGCCGCCCCCGCTCCGGGCTCCGTAGTGCCGGCCGACGGCCTCGGCGGAGGTCTCGACGCCGATCGCTCTGAGGCAGGCGTCGGCCATGCCGCGCACCACCGCGCCTCCGATGACGGGGGAGACGCCCACGACGGGTGCGGAGGTCCGGCGGAGGGCGTCCGCGATCCCGGGCACTCCGAGGATCGTGCCGATCGAGACGACGGGATTGGAGGGGGCGACGAGCACCGCGTCGGTGTCGGCGATCGCCTCCAGCACGCCCGGGGCGGGGCGGGCGCTCTCCACCCCCTGCTGGACGAAGCGGCGCGCGGGCGCTGACGCCCGAAGCCGCACCCACCACTCCTCGAAGTGGAGGAGCCGCACGCCCTCGCCGGGAAGGTCGACCTCGACGTGGGTCTCGACGTCCTGGTCCGACATCGGCAGCAGGCGGACCCCCAGCGGCCAGCGGGCGGTGATCCGGGCGGTCGCCTCCGAGAGGGTGAGGCCGTCGCGCAGCATCGAGCTGCGGGCGATGTGGGTGCCGAGGTCGAGGTCGCCCAGGGTGAACCACGGCCAGCCGACGCCGAAGGCGGTGAGCTCGGCCGAGACCCGCTCGCTCTCGCCGGCCCGGCCCCAGCCGCGCTCCGTGTCGTTCACTCCGCCGAGCGCGTAGGTGATCGAGTCGAGGTCGGGGCAGACCTTGAGGCCGGTGAGCCACATGTCGTCGCCGGTGTTGACGACGACGGTGATCTCGCTCGCCTCGCCGCCGGCGGCCTCGAGATCGCTGAGGTGCTCGCGGACCGCCGAGGTGAAGCGGGCGCCGCCGACGCCTCCGGCCAGGATCGTGATGCGCATCCGCCCACGCTAGCGGCACCGACGGATTCCTCCCCCGGCGAGCCTTAATGCTGCGGATCCGCGCCGGAAACACCGGGGAAACGTCGAACCCCGACGATGAAGCCCTGTCCCCGGAGCCGGACGGTCCGTCATTGCCTTCGGGCCCGGCGGGGACCACAGTGGGTCCACGTCCCCGGCTCCGCACCGCCCGGCGGAGCACACCGGAGCCGGACAGGGACGCCCGAGCATGGAGGTACCGATGACCATCGTCCGCGCAGCGATCACCCAGACGACCTGGACCGGCGACAAGGAGTCGATGCTCGACAAGCACGAGCGGATGGCCCGGGACGCCGCAGCCGACGGCGCGCAGATCGTCTGCTTCCAGGAGCTGTTCTACGGCCCGTACTTCGGCATCACCCAGGACAAGAAGTACTACCGCTACGCCGAGCCCGCCGACGGGCCGATCGTGCAGCGCTTCGCGGCCCTCGCGAAGGAGCTGGGCGTGGTGATGATCCTCCCGATCTACGAGGAGGAGCAGACCGGCGTCTACTACAACACCGCGGTCGTGGTCGACGCCGACGGGACGATCCTCGGCAAGTACCGCAAGCACCACATCCCGCACCTGGACCGCTTCTGGGAGAAGTTCTACTTCCGGCCCGGGAACCTCGGCTACCCGGTCTTCGACACCGCCGTCGGCAAGGTCGGCGTCCACATCTGCTACGACCGCCACTTCCCGGAGGGCTGGCGGGAGCTGGGCCTGAACGGCGCCCACCTCGTCTTCAACCCCAACGCCACCAAGCCCGGCCTGTCGAACCGCCTCTGGGAGGTCGAGGGCCCGGCGGCCGCGGTGGCGAACGGCTACTTCGTGCTGCAGCCCAACCGCGTCGGCCGGGAGGACAACGAGTACGGCGACCTCGCGGTCGACTTCTACGGCACCAGCCAGATCATCGATCCGCGCGGGGAGTTCGTCGGCGAGCGGGGCTCGGGCGAGGCCGAGGAGATCCTGATCCGCGACCTCGAGATGGACATGGTGCAGGAGATGCGCGACGACTGGCAGTTCTACCGGGACCGTCGGCCGGAGTCGTACACCAGCATCCCGAAGCCGTGACCGCAGACCGAGACGGGGAAGACCGATGAAGACCCTCATCACCGGCGGGACGGTCGTCAACGCGACCGGCACCGGAGCAGCAGACGTCCTGATCGACGGCGAGACCATCGCCGCAGTCCTCGCCCCCGGCTCCACGCTGCTGGGCTTCGACCTGGCGGCCCACGTCGACCGGGTGATCGACGCGAGCGGCAGGTACGTGATCCCGGGCGGGATCGACGCGCACACGCACATGGAGATGCCGTTCGGCGGCACCTCCGCCTCGGACACCTTCGAGACCGGCACGCGCGCCGCGGCCTGGGGCGGCACGACGTCGATCGTCGACTTCGTGGTGCAGTACCCGGGCGAGAGCGTCGTCGACCGGTTCCAGGCGTGGCAGGAGAAGGCGGCCGGCAACTGCGCGATCGACTACGGCTTCCACCAGATCCTCTCGGACGTGCAGGACTCCTCGCTCGTCGCGATGGACGAGCTGATGCGCGAGGGGGTGACCAGCTTCAAGCTGTTCATGGCCTACAAGGGCGTGTTCCTCTCGGACGACGGGCAGATCCTCCGGGCGTTCCAGAAGGGCGCGGAGAACGGCGCGATGATGATGATGCACGCCGAGAACGGCGCCCTCATCGACGAACTGGTGAAGCAGACCCTCGCCGCCGGGAACACCGCGCCGTACTTCCACGGCACCTCTCGACCCTGGCAGGCGGAGGAGGAGGCGACGCACCGGGCGATCATGATCGCCGACCTCACCGGCGCGCCGCTGTACGTGGTCCATGTCTCCGCGAAGCAGGCGGTGGAGCAGATCGCGCAGGCCCGCGACCGCGGCATGAACGTCTTCGGCGAGACCTGCCCGCAGTACCTCTACCTCTCGCTCGAGGAGCAGCTCGGCGCGCCGGGCTTCGAGGGCGCGAAGTGGGTGTGCTCCACGCCGCTGCGCTCGAAGGCGGAGGGGCATCAGCACCACATGTGGCAGTCGCTGCGCACCAACGACATCCAGATGGTCTCGACCGACCACTGCCCCTTCTGCATGAAGGGCCAGAAGGACATGGGGATCGGCGACTTCTCGAAGATCCCCAACGGCATCGGCTCGGTGGAGCACCGGATGGACCTGATGTACCAGGGCGTGGTGTCGGGGCAGATCTCCCTGCCGCGCTGGGTCGAGCTCACCTCGACCACCCCGGCGCGGATGTTCGGGATGTACGGGAGGAAGGGCGTCATCCAGCCCGGGGCCGACGGCGACGTCGTCGTCTACGACCCGAGCGGGCACACCTCGATCGGGATCGGCGAGGGCCGAAGCCACCACATGAACATGGACTACTCGGCCTGGGAGGGCTTCGAGATCGACGGCCACGTCGACACGGTGATCTCCCGCGGCAGGGTCGTCGTCGACGACGGCTCCTACGTCGGCACGAAGGGCGACGGGGCGTACATCCCGCGCGGTCTGAGCCAGTACCTGATCTGAGCCGGCACCCGATCCGAGCCAGCACCTGATCGAGCAGAAGGAACCCCATGGACTTCGGAGTCGTCCTCCAGACCAACCCGCCCGCCTCGCGCACCGTCGCGCTCGCCGTCCTCGCGGAGACGCACGGCTTCGACTACGCGTGGACCTTCGACTCGCACCTGCTCTGGCAGGAGCCCTACGTGATCTACTCGCAGATCCTCGAGAGGACGCACCGGATCACGGTCGGCCCGATGGTCACCAACCCCGCCACGCGCGACTGGACGGTCATCGCCTCGCTGCACGCGACGCTCAACGAGATGTACGGGAACCGCACGGTGTGCGGGATCGGACGCGGCGACTCGGCGGTGAGGGTGACCGGAGGAGCTCCGACGACGCTCAAGACGCTGCGGGAGTCGATCCACGTCATCCGCGAGCTCGCCAACAGCCGTCCGGTCGAGTACAACGGCCAGACGCTGCAGTTCCCGTGGAGCCGGGGCTCGTCCCTGGAGATGTGGGTGGCCGCCTACGGCCCGCTCGCCCTGAAGCTCGCGGGCGAGGTCGGCGACGGCTTCATCCTGCAGCTGGCCGACGTGGACATCGCGCGCTGGATGATCGGCGCCGTCAAGGAGGCGGCGGCGAACGCCGGCCGGGATCCCGAGTCGCTGCAGTTCTGCGTCGCGGCGCCGATGTACATCGGCACCGACCGGGAGCACATGCGCGACCAGTGCCGCTGGTTCGGCGGGATGGTCGGCAACCACGTGGCCGACATCGTGGGCCGCTACGGCGCCTCCGGAGCGGTGCCGCAGGCGCTGACGGACTACATCGCCGGGCGCGAGGGCTACGACTACAACGAGCACGGCCGCGCGGGCAACAGCCACACCGCCTTCGTGCCGGACGAGATCGTGGAGCGCTTCTGCGTGCTGGGCACGGCGGACGAGCACGTCGAGAAGCTCCGGGCGCTCGCCGACATCGGCGTGACGCAGTTCGCGGGCTACCTCCAGCACGACAACAAGGAGGAGACGCTGCGCGTGTACGGCGAGCGGATCATCCCGGAGCTGCGCGAGCACATCGTGGCCCGCGCATGAGACCGGCCCTCGCGCGCGGGCTCGTGCTCGGCGCCGCCGGGCTGCTCCTGCTCGCGCTGGTGTGGGAGGGCTGGAAGGTGCTCGGGCCCGAGGCCGGGGTGGTCGTCGGAGGAGTCACGGTGCTCCCGCGCACGAGCGCCATCGCGATGCCCCACCTCTGGGAGATCGCGGCCCGGCTCGGCGAGCCGGTCACCGGAGCGCGGAACGCCCCGGCGCTCTGGTCGGCCGTCCTGGGGGCGAGCGCCTTCTCGCTCGGGATCGCCGCGGTCGGCTGGGTCGTCGGCACGGTCGTGGGGCTGCTCCTGGCTCTCCTGATGCAGCGGTTCCGCACGGCGGAGTCGGCGGTGCTGCCCTGGATCGTGCTGAGCCAGACGGTGCCCCTGATCGCGATCGCGCCACTGGTGCGGCGCTGGGGGTCGCAGCTCGAGCTCGGACCGGTGACCTGGGAGAACTGGATGTCGGTGGCCCTGATCGCCTCCTACCTCGCGTTCTTCCCCGTGTCGATCGGGGCGCTCCGCGGGCTCGGCTCGCCGACGGCGCACCAGGTCGAGCTGGTGCACGTGTACGGCGTCGGCTGGTGGAAGACGCTGGTGCGCCTGAGGCTCCCGGCGAGCGTGCCCTACCTGCTGCCGGCCCTCCGGCTCGGAGCGGTCAGCGCCGTCGTCGGCACGATCGTCGCCGAGGTCTCGATCGGCCTGCGCGGCGGGATCGGCCGCATGATCATCGAGTTCGCCTCCGCTGCCGGAGGCGACCCCGCCAAGCCCTGGGCGCCGATCCTCGGGGCGGTGCTGGTGGGCCTCGCGGCCGCCGGCGCCGTCGCTCTGCTCGGCACCCTCCTCCGTCCGTACCGCCGAGGGGAGCAGCCCGCATGAGCACTGCAGGATCCGCGGTCGTCGTCGACTCCGTCACGAGGACCTTCACCACCGCCCGCGCCGCGAGCGTCACGGCGCTCCAGGACGTCTCGCTCGAGGTGGCCGCGGGGGAGTTCGTCTCGCTGATCGGCCCGTCCGGCTGCGGCAAGTCGACGCTGCTGCGGCTGATCGCCGACCTCGACGAGCCGGACTCCGGCTCGATCGCCGTGTTCGGCAAGACGGCCCGGCAGGCGAGGCTCGACCAGGACTACGGGATCGCGTTCCAGCAGGCGGGCCTCCTGCCGTGGCGCACGATCCGGGCGAACATCGCCCTGCCGCTGGAGCTGCACGGCGTCGCCGCGACCGCCCGGCGCTCGCGCGTCGACGAGCTGCTGGCGCTGGTCGGGCTCGGCGACTTCGCCGACTCCTACCCGGACCAGCTCTCCGGCGGGATGCAGCAGCGCGTCGCCATCGCGCGGGCGCTCGCCGAGAGCCCGCGTCTGCTCCTCATGGACGAGCCGTTCGGGGCGCTCGACGAGATGACCCGCGAGCGGATGCAGACGGAGCTGCTGCGGATCCGGCGCGAGACCGGCGCCGCCGTCGTCTTCGTCACCCATTCGATCCCGGAGGCGGTGTTCCTCTCGGACCGCGTCGTGGTGATGTCGCCGCGGCCGGGCAGGATCCGCGACGTCCTCCCGGTCGGACTCCCCGGAGCATCCGAGCGCGACGCGGCGGTCAGGGAGGACACGGCGTTCTTCCGCGACGTGAGCGCCGTGCGCGAGCTGCTGCACGGGGATCCCGCCGCCGTGCCGCGCGGAGTGGAGAACCGGTGAGCACGACGGCGCTGGCGCGCAGCGTGCTCGCGCCGCTCGTGCTCGGGATCGCCGCGGTCCTGCTCTGGCAGGCCGGGGTCACCGCTCTGGCGATCCAGCCGTTCGTGCTCCCGTCGCCGCTGGCGATCGGACGGGAGTTCGCCGCGAACCTCGGCTCCGTCGCCGAGGGCAGCGCGGTGACCGGCCGCAACGCGCTGGTCGGCCTGCTGGTCGGCGCGGTGCTGGCGGTCGTGGTCGCCGGGCTCTCGGCGCTCGCGCGGGTCTTCGACGGACTGGTCGCGCCGATCGTGGCCGCGGCCGCCGTCGTGCCGATCGTCGCCCTCGCTCCGGTGCTCTACACGATGTTCGGAGCGAACGCCGAGACCGCGAGGCAGCTCGTCGCGGCGCTCGCCGTGTTCGTGCCGGTGTACGTGACGACGCTGCGCGGGCTGCGGCAGGCCGCTCCGGTGCACCGCGACCTGCTGAAGGCCTACGCGGCGACCCCCTGGCAGACCGCCCGCACGATCACGCTGCCGGGAGCAGTGCCTTACGTCTTCACGGGGCTCCGCATCGCCTCCTCGCTCGCGGTGATCTCGGCGCTGGTCGCCGAGTACTTCGGCGGACCCGTGGGCGGGCTCGGCAAGTCGATCACGACGGCGGCCTCGGGCAGCGACTACGCGCTCGCCTACGCCTACGTCCTGGGCGCTGTGCTCGTCGGCCTCGCGTTCTACTGCGTGACGGCCGCGCTCGAGGCGTTCGCGCTGCGCCGCAGCCGGCTGCGCTGAGCGCGGCGCCGCGCGTCCCCGCACCCTCCTCGATCCTCCCGATTCCCGATTCCCGACTCCACCCGACGCACCATCCGCACCGCCCGCATCATCAGCGCCACCTGCACCACAGCACCACCTGCACCGCCGCACCACGGGGCGCGCCGCACCGGCGACCCCGCAGACCGCACCAGGAGGACCCGTGACCAGACGCACCCGCATCACCCTGACGACGACCGCCGCCTTCGCGGCCGTGGGCCTCGCGCTCACCGGCTGCAGCGCCTCCGGCGGCTCCGACCCGGGGTCCGACTCCGGCTCCGGCGGCCTCACGCCGGTCACCCTGCAGCTGCAGTGGGTGGCCCAGGCGCAGTTCGCCGGGTACTACGCCGCGCTCGACCAGGGCTACTACGAGGACGAGGGCCTCGACGTGACGATCGCCGAGGGAGGCGGCGACATCGTCCCCCAGGACGTGCTCGCCTCGGGCGACGCGGACTACGCCATCTCCTGGGTGCCCAAGGTCCTCGGCTCGATCGAGCAGGGGGCCGGGATCACCGACGTCGCGCAGATCTTCGAGCGCAGCGCCACCACGCAGATCTCCTTCAAGGACAAGGGGATCACCTCGCCCGCCGACCTCGCCGGGAAGAGCGTGGGCAGCTGGGGCTACGGCAACGAGTGGGAGCTGTTCGCCGGCATGCAGAAGGACGGCGTCTCCCTCGACGACATCTCGCTGGTGCAGCAGCAGTTCGACATGAACGGCTTCCTCGCGGGCGACATCGACGCGGCCCAGGCGATGACCTACAACGAGTACGCCCAGGTCCTGGAGACCGTGAACCCCGCCACAGGCGAGCTGTACCAGCCGGACGATCTGAACGTCATCAGCTGGAACGACGTGGGCACCGCGATGCTCCAGGACGCGATCTGGGCGGACGCGGGCAGGCTCGCCGACGACGACGCGTACGCCGAGCAGACGGTCGCCTTCATCAAGGCCTCGATCAAGGGCTGGATCTTCGCGAAGGACGATCCGCAGGCGGCGGCCGACATCGTGACCGCGGCCGGATCCACGCTCGGCACCAGCCACCAGCTCTGGATGACCAACGAGGTCAACAAGCTGATCTGGCCCTCGACGAGCGGCGTCGGGATGATCGACGAGGCCGCGTGGCAGCGGACGGTCGACATCGCGAAGGAGACGGAGAACGAGACGGGAGCGACGATCATCAGCGCGGACCCGCCCGCCACCGCCTACTCGAACGAGTACGTCGAGAAGGCGCTCGCGGAGCTCGCCGAGGAGGGAGTGGACACGAGCGGTGCCGACTACGCGCCGATCGACGTGACGCTGGAGGCCGGCGGCGCCTGAGCCCGGACTCCGCCCCTCCCGGCTCCTCCCGGCCCCTCCCGCCCCGGAGGGGGCCGGGAGGGGTAGGCTGGACCCTCGTGACTACTTTCAAGAAGACGCCGTTCACCGTGAACGTGCGCGACCTCGTGAGGCGGCCGGGCGAGATGCGCGAGCACCGCCTCGAGCTCGAGGCGCCGGAGCAGTTCGGCGAGGGGATCGTCGCGGTCCGCAAGGGATCGGCCGTCGATCTCGACGTCCGGCTCGAGTCCGTGCACGAGGGGATCCTGGCCAGTGTCGAGGTGTCGGCGAGGGCCGACGGCGAGTGCAGCCGGTGCCTGACCGACATCTCCCTGCCTGTCGATGTCGAGTTCCAGGAACTTTTCGCGTACTCTTCTGACGAAGCTTTCGACTATGAGGTTCACGACGACCACGTGGATCTTGAACCTCTGGTCAGGGATGCGGTGGTTCTGTCGCTGCCGTTCCAGCCGGTCTGCCGGCCGGACTGTCCGGGCCTCGACCCCGTCACGGGGGAGCGGCTGGCCGATTCCTCCACGCCCGAACCCGAGGCGCCGCGCGACTCCCGGTGGGCCGCGCTCGCAGGGTTGAGCGAGGGGGACGGCGGGGCCGCAGCGCCCGGAGCTTCCACCGACAGAGCTTCCGCAGACAGCGGTGAGGGCGCGACCGCCCGCACCGAATCCGACTAGAGGTAGAGAAGAGAGAATCATGGCTGTTCCCAAGAGGAAGAAGTCCCGCGCGAACACCCACGCCCGTCGTTCGCAGTGGAAGGCCGAGGTCCCCACCCTCGTCAAGACCATCGAGAACGGCAAGGTCGTCTACAGCCTTCCCCACCGCGCCAAGGTCGTCGAGGACTCCGCGGGCACCGCGCTGTTCCTCGAGTACAAGGGCCGCAAGGTCGCCGACGTCTGATCCCGCTCCTGGTCCGCACGGCGCGGGGCGCACCGCCCCTCGACGAACGGACCGCGGTCCATGGTGAACCAGACCTCCGCACGACCCTCCAGCGACGACCGGTCGCGTCTGGAGGCCACGCTCGGCGTGAGCCTCGACGGTGAGCTCTTCGAGCTCGCCCTGACGCACCGGTCGTTCGCTTTCGAGCACGGCGGCATCCCGCACAACGAGCGCCTCGAGTTCCTCGGCGACTCGATCCTCGGGCAGGCCGTGACCGTCATGCTCTACACCGAGTACCCCGCCCTGAGCGAGGGCGACCTGGCCAAGCGACGGGCGAGCCTCGTCTCGACCGTCGCGCTCGCCGAGATCGCTCGCGGCATCGGCCTGGGCGAGTTCCTCCGCCTCGGACGCGGCGAGGAGCTGACCGGCGGCCGCGACAAGGCGTCGATCCTCGCCGACACCGTCGAGGCCATCATCGGCGCCGTCTACCTGGGCACCGGTCCCGACGCGGCCCGCGACCTGGTGCTGCGCCTGATCGCACCTCTGCGGGCCGATCCGCTCCGCTTCGGCGTCTCGATGGATCCGAAGACGAGCCTCCAGGAGGCGGCCGCCGAGCGCGGTGCGCCGGCCCCGCGCTACGAGATCGCCGCCACCGGCCCCGACCACAACAAGGTGTTCGTCGCCACCGTGATCGTCGGCGGACTCGTCACGGCCCGCGGCGAGGGGACGAGCAAGAAGGCGGCCGAGATGGCCGCCGCGCTCGACGCGTGGACGCGTCTGGCGGCCCCCGGCGCACCCGCCGCTCCCGCGGTCTCGGACTGACCGTGCCCGAGCTGCCCGAGGTCGAGGTGGTGCGGGCGGGTCTCGCTCCCGCGGTCACCGGCTCGCTGGTGACCGGCGTCGAGATCGTCGACGAGCGCTCGCTGAAGCGGCACGTGCATCCGCACGGGACCTTCGAGCGCCTGCTCGTCGGGCGTCGGCTCGAAGCGGCGGTGCGGCGCGGGAAGTTCCTCTGGCTGCCCGCCGGCCGCGACGAGGCGCTGCTGGTGCACCTCGGCATGAGCGGTCAGGTGCTGCTGCGCACGGCGGATGCGGCGCTGCCGCGGCTGGCGCGCATCCGGATCGGGATCGAGCACCCCGAGCACGGCGAGCTCGCCCTGCACTTCGTCGACCAGCGGATCTTCGGCTCGATGGCGGTCGACGCTCTGGTGCCGACCCCGGACGGAGCGCCGGGCGGCTACGCGGGCGAGGAGGTCCGCGGAGGCGGCTGGCTGCGCGCCGTGCCCTCGCAGGTCGCGCACATCGCCCGCGATCCGCTCGACCCCTCCTTCGACCTGGGCTCGGTCGTCGCATCGCTGGCGAGGAGGAGCAGCGGGATCAAGCGGGCGCTGCTCGACCAGACGCTCGTGAGCGGCATCGGGAACATCTACGCGGACGAGTCGCTGTGGGCGGCGGAGCTGCACCCGGAGCGGCCGAGCTCGTCGCTCGGCGAGGCGCGCATCCGCCGCCTCTTCGCCGAGGTGCGCTCGGTGCTCGAACGGGCGCTGGCCGAGGGCGGCACCAGCTTCGATGCGCAGTACGTGAACGTGAACGGCGCCTCCGGCTACTTCTCGCACAGCCTGCACGCCTACGGGCAGACGGGGAAGCCGTGCGCCCGGTGCGGCGCGGCGATCGTGCGGGTGCCGTTCATGAACCGCTCCTCGCACCTCTGCCCGCACTGCCAGCAGCTGCCGCGCTGACGCGCCGGGAGGCGCCGCCTCAGGCGGCGGCGTCGGCGGGCGCCGGAGCGTACCGGGAGTGGACGACGAGCTCGCCCAGCAGCGTCGCGACGAGCGTGATGACCGCGGCGATCGCCAGGCCGAGCCAGAGTCCGACCAGCAGGGCGAGCGCGCCGACTCCGGCACCCGCGGCGATCAGGACGATCGCCGCCGCGCGGCGGAACCACGGCTGACCGGAACCACCCGCCAGGCGGGAGTCCGCGGCGAGGCCGGTGATCGTCGAGGTCACGACGACCGTCGTGACGTCCTTGACGGCGAGGTGGCGGGCGGTCGCGGCCTGGAGGCCCATCGCCCCGCCCAGCACGCCGGTGACGGTGAAGGTGAGCGGCTCGGGGTGCTCGGGCACGACCGCTAGCACGATCGCCAGGACGCCGAGCAGGATGCCGACCACCGCGAAGAGCCAGGTCGAGCGCGAGGTCCAGCCCTTCTTCACCGGGCGGAGCACCCGGCCGCCGATCACGGCGCCGATCATGAAGGCGCCCAGCGCGATCAGGGGGCCGACCACGGGCAGGTCGGCCGCGCCGGAGAGGGCCATGCCGAGGATGACGACGTTGCCGGTCATGTTGCCGGCGAAGACGCGGTCGAGCCCGAGGTACCCGACGGCGTCGATGATGCCGGTCGAGAAGGTGAGGGCGAGCATCAGGCCGAGGGTCGCGCCCTCGGAGCGGGTGCGCAGGCGTCGGAACACGGGAGTCCTGTCGTCGGGGGCGGGTCTGGAGAATCGTGGCACACGCGTGCACATGCTCGAAACACGGCGCGGTTAGGGTCGGACGGCGCGGACGGGCCGCGCGGGAGGCGGACGCGCATGCGGTGGACGGAGTGGTCGGTGCAGCCCGGTGAGGGAGTGCCGCCGGGGGTCAACTACCTGCCGGCCGAGCCGGGTTCGGTGCTGTGGGGGCGCCTGCCGTGCGCGGCGGACGCCCCCGTGCTCACCGTCGACTCGGGGGCCGAGGTCGTCATCGACACGCTCAGCCACGAGGGCGTGCTGGAGGATCAGGGCCGCGATCCGGTCGCCTTCTTCGGCCGCCACGGAGTCGCTCCGGAGGGGGTGCTGCGCGACGCGGTCGCGCTCGCCGCGGACGGGCCGTTCCGCGACGGCGAGACGGACGGGCCGCACGTGGTCACGGGGCCGATCGCCGTCCGGGGAGCGCTGCCGGGGGACCTGCTCCGGATGACCCTCCTCGAGGCCGAGCCGCGCGTGCCGTACGGAGTCGTCTCGAACCGGCACGGCCGCGGGGCGCTGCCGGGCGAGTACCCGCTGCAGGAGGGGCCGTTCAGCGTCTTCGCGCGCGTCGACGAGGACGCGCAGGGCGGTCTCCGCGGCGTGATCCCGCTGGTGCCGGGAGGGGAGCGGGCCGCCCGGTTCCCGCTCCGGCCGTTCCTCGGGATCATGGGCGTCGCCGTCGCAGGGGAGGAGCGCCCGCACTCCGTGCCGCCCGGTGCGCACGGGGGCAACATCGACATCGCACTGCTGACCGCCGGAACCAGCCTCTACCTTCCCGTGCAGGTCCCGGGCGCGCTCGCGTACGTCGGCGATCCCCATTTCGCGCAGGGCGACGGCGAGGTGGCGCTGACGGCGATGGAGGCGAGCCTGCGCGTCCGGGTGCGCCTGGAGGTCGTCCCGCGCGCCGAGGCGATCGCGGCGTTCGGGGAGCTGCTCGGGCCGATGGGGGAGACCGGCGAGTTCCTCGTGCCCACCGGGATGGACGAGGACCTGGACGTCGCCGTGCAGAAGTGCGTCCGCGCGGCCATCGCGCTGCTGGCGGCCCGCTACGGGATGGACCCGGCTCACGCCTACGCCTACCTCAGCGCGGCGACCGACTTCGACATCTCGCAGGTGGTCGACCTGGTGAAGGGCGTGCACGCCCGCGTCCGGACGGCCGACTTCGATGACTGACCCGCGGGTGACGACGCTCGAGGGTGACCTGCCGGACGGGCTGGTGGACGCGGTCCTGGCGTACGAGGCGGCGCTCGGGGCTGACGACGTCGCGGCGCTCGCCGACGCGTTCGTGGACGCGCCGACGACGCTCCGGGGCGACGCCTCCGGACTGCTCGTCGGCCACGCGGTCATCACCGGCTTCCGGGGTCGTCGCGGCGGGGCGCCGGTGCGGGAGCTGGTCGAGCTGCACGTGCGGGCGGTCGATGCGGGCACGGCGCTCGTGGTCAGCGTGAACGCTCCGGCCCGTGGCGGGCGCGGGCTCGTCACGCAGCTGTGGTCGCGGGAGGGCGGGACCTGGCGGGTGCGCGCCGCGCAGGTGCAGGCGCCCTCGCCCGCGCTGGACCCCCGCGTCTGGCGGGCCGTCGGCGCGCCGCTCGTGCCGGCCGCCGGCTCCGGGACCCTCGACGGACTGGACGTCGCGGTCAAGGACCTCTTCGCGATCGAGGGCCAGCGGATCGGCGCCGGAGTGCCGGCCCGCCTCGCTTCCGCGCCGATCGAGGCGGCGACCGCTCCGGCCGTCGCGCAGCTGCTCGCAGCGGGAGCGTCGGTGCGCGGGATCGCTCAGACCGACGAGTTCGCCTACAGCATCGCCGGCCGGAACTCCGGCTACGGGACGCCGCCCAATCCGGCCGTGCCCGGAGCGATCCCGGGCGGATCGTCGAGCGGACCGGCGACCGCCGTGTCGCTCGGGCAGGCCGCCGTCGGGCTGGCGACCGACACCGCGGGATCGATCCGGGTACCCGCCTCCTACCAGGGCCTGTGGGGGCTGAGGACGACCCACGGTGCGGTGCCCGTCGAGGGGCTGCTGCCGCTGGCGCCGAGCTTCGACACCGTCGGGTGGCTGACGCGGGACCTCGGCACGCTGAGGCGGGTGGCCGAGGTCTGCCTGCCGTCCGAATCGCCGGTCCGGAGTCTCGCGGTGGCGCCGGCACTCCTGGGCGGAGTGGACGCGGCCGTTCGGGCGGCGTTCCGATCGGCGGTCGGGAGGATGAGCGCCGACGAGGTCGAGCTGCCGCCCGTGGCGGAGATGCTCGAGGCGTTCCGGCTCGTGCAGGCGGCGGAGGCGTGGCGGTCGAGCGGCTCGTGGGTCGCGGCGCATCCGGGAGTGCTGGCGGCGGACGTCCAGGCCCGCTTCGACGCGGCCTCGCTCGTAGACGAGCAGACGGAGGCGGACGCGCGGGCGCGGGTCGCGGGGTTCCGGGAGGCGCTCGACCGTGCGCTCGAGGGGCGGGTGCTCCTCCTGCCGTCGACGTCGTCGGTGGCGCCGGCCCTCGATGCGTCGGCCGAGGCGATCGACGCGGCGCGGACGGCGACGCTCGGCCTGACCTGCGTCGCTGGGATCGGCGGGTATCCGGCGCTGTCGATGCCACGATTGAGTGTCGGCGGCGCTCCGGTGGGGCTCTGCCTGGTGGGACCGCGGGGGTCGGATCTCGCGCTGCTGGAGCTGGCCGGCACGGTCTGAGAGGGGCCACGCCCGGAGCTCGTTCTCTCCCTCGTCGTGAATCGAGGCGGACTCCGTGACCCGTTCTCCCGCTCTCCGCCCCTTTCTCTTTCTCTTACTCTTTCTCTCTCGCTCTCTTTCTCTCTTTCTCTCTCTTTCTCTCTTTCTCTCTCGCTCTCTTTCTCTCTCGCTCTCTTTCTCTCTCGCTCTCTCGCTCTCTCGCTCTCTCGCTCTCTCGCTCCGTTCCTCCGTCGCTCCGTCGCTCCGTCCCTCGTCGTGGATCCGAGGCGGAAGCTGCGCCGTTGTGGCCGAGTCGCTGCGCTGACCGCTGTCCTCGAGTGCGATCTCAGCGGTGAGCAGGGGCGCCGAGCCCGGAGGGTGGAACGAGCCCGGGTGCAGCGAGTGCGGGCTCGGTGGACCGGTTCGTCGGCGGGCGCGTCGGACGACCGTCTTCCACGGCTCGGCCCTCGGCTGAGACAGGCCGCCGGCTCGGACCCGCGCGGCGCGAGCGGGCGTGCACGAGCACGCCCGCTGGAGCACGCGCTGGAGCATGCCCGCAGGAGCGCGGCTCCTTCCGCCGTCAGAACGGGGCGGCGCATCGCCGAAGGTCGGCCTGCGCCGCGGCGGCGCGGGCGGCGCGGGCGGATCGGGTGGACGGGTGACCACGCGGCGGCCCGTGGGGGTGGTCCAGTCGGCCGATCCGTCGGGGTGGAGCGTGTAGGTCCAGCGGTCGCCGTGGCGGACGTGGTGGTGGGGGACGCAGAGCGACGCCAGGTTGTCGAGGGCGGTGGCGCCTCCGTGACGCCACTCGAGCGTGTGGTCGGCCTCGGCGGTCGCCGCGGGCCGGGTGCAGCCGGGGAAGCGGCATGTCCGGTCGCGCAGCTGGAGGGCGAGGCGCATCCGCGGGGGAGGGAGGCGGTGCGTGCGTCCGACGGAGACCACGGCGCCCGTGCTCGGATGGGTGAGCACCGGGGTGACGGCCGAGTCGGCTCCGAGGAGCTCGCGCGCGATGCCGGCCGGGATGAGGCCGTAGCCGTCCAGTTCCGCGGGCGTCTCGTCCCGCCCGGGCGCGGTGCTCGCGGCGAGGGTCAGACGCACCTCGGCCCGGATGCCGCGAGCGGACGTATGCGGACGCTCGTCGCCCGGCGCCGTGCCGGACACGTCGCCGTCGCAGAGCAGGTCGACCAGGGCGTCGGCCCGCAGCTGCGCGAGCGTGCGCTCCTCCGCTGCACCGCTCCCGTCGCGGAGGGCGCGGGCGATCCGGTCGAGCCGCGCGAGCGCACCGAAAGCGGCCGGAGCGGGGAGGGTCGCGCAGAGCGTGGCCATGCCGTCCTGCTCGGGCGAGACCCGGACCGACCGGTCCTCCCGAGCGCGGGCGTGCCGGTCGGCCAGGGGACTCTCGTGGAGTTCGTCCCGCAGCCGGGCGAGGCGTCGCCGCAGCTGGGTCGGCGTCATCGAGGCGGCCAGTCCCGCGGCGCGCTCGTCGAACTCCGGGAGGGTGGCCGGCGGCAGGGTGGCCGCGACTCCGCAGATGATCTGCCCCGCCTCCCAGCGCAACCGCGCCTCGGCCAGCGCGGCGCGCGTGCAGGGCAGGTGGTCGACCAGCAGGCGGGCGTGCTCGAGCTCGCGCGCGGCCACACGCTCGGACACGGCGAGTGCGACGGCGAGCTCGGCCCGGACGGAGCGCTCCACGAGGTCGCGCGACTCGGCGGGAGACCCGCCGCGCGCGAACGCCTCCGGGCGACGCAGAGCAGCCGTGTACGCCTCGTGCAGCGCCTCGGCGGAGGCGAGGTGGAGCGGAGCCGCCGAGCGGGCGAGCAGCGCCGCGCGGTCGCCGAGGGCGCGGACCTCCTCGAGTCCCTGCCGCATCCCATCCGCCATACCCGTATTGAACCAGAGACCACCGACACGCGGGCCGCAGGTGCGTCCGATCGGGAGGACCCGCTTCCGGAGGACGCCTGTGGAGGAGCTTCTGTCGAGAATCTCGACCCCCCACACCGCGAAACACCGGCGAAACGTCCGTCGCATAGGCTCTCCGGGTGAAACGACTGTTTCTCTCCCGTTCGTGAAGAGGTGGCCCATGACCGCGCCCGCACCGTTCCTCCCCGTCGATCCGCCGCCGCGCCTGCTGATGGGGCCGGGCCCGATCAACGCGGATCCGCGCGTCCTGCGTGCGATGTCGGCGCAGCTGGTCGGGCAGTACGACCCGTTCATGACGGCGACGATGACGGAGACGCAGGAGCTGTACCGGCAGGTGTTCCGCACCCGCAACGAGAAGACGATGCTCGTCGACGGCACGAGCCGTGCGGGCATCGAGGCGGCGCTGGTCTCGATGCTGGAGCCGGGCGACCGCGTGCTCGTGCCGGTCTTCGGGCGGTTCGGGCACCTCCTCCGGGAGATCGCGGAGCGCTGCGGCGCGGAGGTGCACGTGATCGAGGCCGAGTGGGGGCAGGTCTTCCCCGTCTCGGCGATCGCCGAGGCCCTGGCCCGGGTGAAGCCGAAGATGCTGGCCGTGGTCCACGGCGACACGTCGACCACCATGGCGCAGCCGCTGGAGGAGCTCGGCGCCCTCTGCGAGAAGCACGGCGCCCTCTTCTACACCGACGTCACCGCCTCCCTCGCGGGCAACGCCTTCGCGACCGACGAGCTCGGGCTCGACGCGGTCACCGCGGGGCTCCAGAAGTGCCTGGGCGGCCCGTCCGGATCGGCTCCCGTCACCTTCTCGGAGAAGGCCGTCGCGGTGATCGAGTCGCGCAGGAGCATCGAGGCGGGGATCCGCGACGAGGGCGACACTGTCAGCGCCCGCCGCGTCCGCTCCAACTACTTCGACCTCGGCATGATCTTCGACTACTGGGGGCCGCGCCGACTCAACCACCACACCGAGGCGACCACGATGCTCTACGGCGCGCGCGAGTGCGCACGCATCGTCGTCGAGGAGGGCCTGGACGAGACGGTCGCCCGCCACGCGCTGCACGGGTCGGCGATGCTCGCCGGAGTCCGCGGCCTCGACCTCGAGGTGTTCGGCGACGTCGGCCACAAGATGACGAACGTCGTCGCGGTGCGCATCCCGCAGGGCGTGAACGGGGACGCGGTGCGCGGGGAAATGCTCGCCGACTTCGGCATCGAGATCGGCACGTCCTTCGGGCCGCTGCACGGGAAGGTCTGGCGCATCGGCACGATGGGCTACAACGCCCGGACGGACGCGGTGCTGACCACTTTGTCGGCGCTGGAGGCGGTGCTGCGCCGCGCGGGCGCCTCCGTGCCGGTGGGCGGCGGAGTCGCCGTGGACCACGGCCAGCATCTTCGGCTTCACCCGGGCCAGGGCCTCGGCGATCGCCGAGACGCGGACGACCTGCCCCCC
>NZ_PSWK01000016.1:0-86160 GCF_002932735.1 Rathayibacter sp. AY1B7 | reverse complement strand
TCCCAGCGTTTTTTTGCCTGGAAGGCACGTAGTGCCGAGCAGGGTCGGAGGTGGGAGCGCAACCCGGAGGGCGGAGGAGGAGAGGTTGTCGGCGCGATGTGAGGGAGCGCAGCGACCGCGTGCCGAGAACCTCGGAGGAGCCGGCCGCGCAGCGGCTTGCGTGGACGCCGCAGGCCCGTACGTTGCCGAAGGCTTCCAGGCAAAAATGCGCACAGCGCACAGCACCGCGTCGACCGGAGGTCGGCGTCCATGTCGGTGCCCGCGTCCGAGATCGTCTGCGCACCAGGGGCGTGCTGCTCCATCGGGCCGCACGTGCTGCCTTTGTATGCAGTGCGTACCGCTGAGAAGCCGCATATCTCCGCGGAGTAGGCCGGTTCCGCCGCGCCACGGGTGCGAGCATGACCGTAGGAGGCCTGGATGCGTGACGCGGTGATGGTCGTCGAAGACGACGTCGAGATGGGCGAGCTCATCAAGCGGGGCCTCACCGGCGACGGCTACGACGTCGACCTGTTCTCGAACGGGGTCGACGCGCTCAATTCGGCGCGCGAAGCGGACTACTCCGCGGCGATCCTCGACGTGATGCTCCCGGGGATGAGTGGCTTCGAGATCTGCCGGCACCTGCGCGCGAGCGGTGCCACGCTCCCGGTGATCATGCTCACCGCCCGCGACGCCCTGCAGGACCGCGTGTTCGGCCTCGACGCGGGCGCCGACGACTACCTCGCGAAACCGTTCCACTTCGAGGAGCTCTCCGCCCGCCTCCGAGCGATGATCCGCAGAGAGCACCTCACGAACCGGGCACCGGTCGTGCTGGGAAATCTGCGCGTCGACCCCTACGCGCACGCCGCGACGGTCGACGGCGCCGTCCTGCCTCTGAGCCCCAAGGAGTTCGGCGTCCTCCGCGCGCTCGCGGCGCGCGCCGGGGACTTCGTGCCGCGGGAGGAGATCCTGCTCGAGGTGTGGGGGTCGGCGGAGTTCGTGGACCACAACATCGCGGAGCAGTACATCAGCTACCTCCGCCGCAAGCTGGCCGCGGGCGGGGCGTCGGTCGAGATCCTCACCCGACGGGGTGCGGGCTATCGCCTCGGGGTGACGCCGTGAGGTGGCGGTCCCTGTCGATCCGGGTGCGGATCACGGTGTCGAGCCTGCTGGTCGCGATGCTGTTCTTCGGGATCGTCGCGGTCGTCGTGCGCGAGCAGCTCGACCACATCCTCGATGCCTCCACGATCGAGCTGGTCCGCTCGGGAGCGTCGCAGGCGCTGATCGAGGAGAGCCGCGACACCGCCGAGGCCGTCGTCGGCGGCGTCAGCACGACGCTCCTGATCGCCCTCGCGATCCTGTTCGTCGCGTTCGCTGTGACGTCCTGGGTCCTGGTCGGCCTCGCGCTGCGCCCCGTCGGCAGGATGCGCGCGATCGCCGACCGGCTGCGCCAGGGACGCTCCACCGAGCTGCTCCCGGTCGGGCCCGCCCGCGACGAGCTCTCCGACCTCGCCTCGACCCTGAACGCGCTGATCGCGGACCTGCGGGAGTCGGCGGACCGGGAGCGGCGGCTCGTCGCCGACGCGAGCCACGAGCTGCGCACCCCGCTCGCCGCGCTGCGCACCCGGCTCGAGCTCGCTGAGCGGGTCCGTGACGATCCGGCGGCTCTCTACGCCGATGTCGTCGACGCGCGCCGCTCGATCGACCGCCTGCAGTCCCTGACGGACGGGCTGCTAATCCTGTCGAGGATCGACGCGGGCATCGCTACCGGCGACGCCTCCTCGGCGGCTCTGCGGGAGGAGGTAGCCGACAGCGTCGACCGCGCCCGGATGCTCGCCCGCGAGCGGGACCTCGCGATCGACTTCGTCGCCCCCGCCTCGATCGTCGCCGCCCGGTACCCGATCTCCCCGACCGATTTCGGCCGGATCCTGGACAACCTGCTCGCGAACGCCGTCACTGCGACGCCCGACGGCGGCAGCGTCAGCGCGACCCTCGTCGAGCGCGCCGAAGAGATCGTCCTCTCCGTCGACGACGACGGCCCGGGCGTTCCTGACGCGTTCCTCGCGGTCGCGACCGACCGTTTCACCCGCCCGGATGCCGCCCGCTCCCGCGACGGCGGCGCCGGCCTCGGGCTCGCGATCGTCGCCGGTCTCAGCCGCGCCGCCGGCGGCGAGCTCCGACTCCGCAACCTCGCCCCCCACGGCCTCGGTGTCGACGTCCGCATCCCCGCGACGCAGCCCCACCCGACCTCTCACAAGGAGAACCGATGATCGACCCCCAATCCCTCCTCGACGGCGCCGGCCCCTGGGCGATCGCCCTGGTCTGCCTGATCGCCTTCGTCGAGACGGGCCTGCTGATCGGGTTCTTCCTCCCCGGTGACACCCTCCTCTTCTTCACCGGTGTCTTCGTCGCGACCGGCGTGATCTCCCTGCCGGTGCCGCTGGTGATCCTGATGGTCGCCGCCGCCGCGTTCCTCGGCGACCAGCTCGGGTTCGTCATCGGCCGCGCGAGCGGGCCGCGGATCTTCGAGCGCAAGGACAGCGGGCTCTTCAGCCGCTCGAGCGTCGCCCGCACCCAGTCGTTCTTCGACCGGTTCGGCGGCTGGGCCGTCACCATCGCCCGCTTCGTGCCGGTCGTGCGCACCTTCGCCCCCGTCGCCGCGGGCGTCGGGAAGATGCACTACGGCCACTTCGTCGGCTTCAACGCACTCGGCGCGGCCGTCTGGTCCACCGGCGTCATCCTCCTCGGCTTCTTCCTCGGGCAGATCCCCGGCGTCGCGGACTTCGTGGGGAAGTACATCGACATCGTCCTCGTCGGCATCGTCGTGATCAGCCTCGCCGGCATCGCCCTCACCTACTGGCGGCAGAAGAACCGCGCCGGACGCGACGCCTGAGCCCAGCGCTCAGGGGGTCGCCGTGACGGCCGCGCGCGGTCGGCGGAGCGCGATCACCGCGACCAGCAGCAGGAACACCGCGAGGGCCGCGAGCGTGACCGGGCCGGTGCCCAGGCCCAGGCCCTTCCGGTCGACCGGATCCGCGAGCCAGTCGCAGACCGAGGCGCCGAGCGGTCGAGTGACGACGTAGGCGGCCCAGAACGCGAGGACCGCGTTCCGCCCCGTGAACCGGTGCGCGAGCGCCGGCACCGCGATGACCGCCGCGAACAGGACCGCGGACGGCAGGTAGCCGAACCCGAGCGTCGACGCGGTCAGATCGCCCGCGGCCGTGCCGAGCGCGAAGGTCCCGGAGACGGCGAGCCAGTAGAACGCGGCCCGGCGCGGCGTCGTGATCGAGTGGATCGACAGCGTCCGCTCCACCCGCCACCACACGACGAAGACCGCCGCGAGAGCCAGCGCGAACCCGAGAGTGGAGACGAGATACGGGACCCCGGCGACCACGTGCAGCACGTCGGCGGCCATCGTGCCGAAGACACTCACCATCAGCACGGCCAGCCAGTACACCCACGGGATGTACCGGCGGACCGCGAACTGCAGCCCGAGGGCCGCGAGGAACGCGAGCCCGGTCGCGCCGACCACGATCACCGGGTCGAACGCGGTCGCGAGGAAGTCCGACGCCGTCTCGCCCATCCCCGTCGTCAGCACCTTGAGGATCCAGAACAGCGCCGTCGCCTCGGGCACCGTCGAGGCGGCGTACCGGCCGGCGACGAGATGTGAGCGGATCCGAGGGAGCGGAGGGCGGCGCTGATCGGTGAGGTGCATCATGCCGCCATGCTCGGGCAGCCTGCGGTACCCGGGGCTGGGGGCTTCGCCGGGTCCGTTGAACAAGCGCACAGCGACCCGCTCACCGGCAGCGCTGCCCGCTGCCTTCCGCCGTCATCTGGTCGGACGGTGCCCGGAGAAGCGCCGCCAACGGAACGACGGTGATGCAGCACGTTCGGTGTGCAGCCTGACCGCGAGCGGCGCCCAGACGATCAACGCCACCCCGGCGCCCAGGAGCAGCCCGCCGACGGTGTCGGAGATCCAGTGCGCACCGAGGTAGGTGCGGCTGAGCATCATCGCCACCGTGTAAAGGGCTCCGGCGATGCGGACCCACCACAGCGGGAAGACGATCGCGAGGACCATCGCGGTCGTGGCGGCGTTCGCGCTGTGGCCGGAGGGGAACGAGCCGAAGTCGGCGTTCACGAGGATCTCCGGCGGCCGCGGACGACCGACAGCGTTCTTGAGGATCTGCACCAGCAGCCCGCTCAGCGGCGCGGCGATCGCGAAGTACGTCGCCGCCCACCGACCCCGCCAGACCAGCAGCCCCACGAACACGACGAGCGGAATCACGATCGTGCCGACGATCCCGCCGCCGAGGCTGTTCATCACCAGCGACGGCACCAACCAGAACGTCGACCGGTGCTCGATGATCTCGTTCATCCAGGCGGTGTCGAACCCGAACGGCTTGTCGTGCTCCCGGTAGAAGATCAGCGCGGCCAGAAGTCCCGTGAGCAGCACCGCGAGGCCCGCCGAGATCAGCGGCCAGCGTCGCGCCGCCCGATAGGCGATCGCACCATCGGCCAGGGGTCCGCTGTTCGGCATCAGTTCCGTCCTCCTCGCTCGGCGCGCAGCACGCCGGAGGAGTCCACGCTACGAATGCGCGGGCTCCGGGTGCGGAGGATTCCCCCGCATCCGTTGTGAAAGCACAGAACCTGAGCCCATCGGCTCGGTACCGACCTGGTCGAACCGCGGAGCTTCGGGTCGTTGTGAGCAAACACAACGCAGCACGGCGCATCCCGAGCCGCCGCCCACGTCCCGGCTGGGACTCTGCGGGCATGGACATCTCAACGACGGCAGCACCGTCCCGCGGCCGGCGGCTGCTCAGCAAGGTCCCCGAGGTCACGATCTGGTTCTGGATAATCAAGATCCTCTGCACCACGGTCGGTGAGAGCTTCGCCGACTGGATCAACATGGTCCTCGGCGTCGGCCTCATCGCGACGGCTGTGATCTTCATCATCGTCACCGCGGTCGTGCTCGCCGTGCAGATGCGGCTGCGACGCTACGTGCCCGCCGCGTACTGGCTGACTGTCGTGGTGATGAGCGTCACCGGCACCCTGCTCACCGACATCCTCACCGACCAGCTCGGAGTGCCTCTCTGGGCCAGCTCCCTCGTCTTCTCGCTGCTGCTCGTGATCGTGTTCGGCGTCTGGTATTCGAAGGAGCGCACCCTCTCGATCCACAGCATCGACACCACCCCGCGGGAGGCGTTCTATTGGGTCACCGTCCTGGTCACCTTCGCGCTCGGCACCGCCCTCGGCGACTGGACTCTCGAGCTCACCGGCTGGGGCCCTGGCGTCTCGATCCTCCTGCCCCTCACGCTGCTCGCGATCGTCACCGGCCTCTGGCGCTACGGCGCGAACCCGGTCCTCGCGTTCTGGATCGCCTACATCCTCACCCGCCCCCTCGGCGCCAATATCGGCGACTGGCTCGGCCTGTCCCCCGACGAGCAGGGCCTCGGGCTCGGCACCTTCGTCACCAGCATCATCTTCCTGCTCGCGATCCTCGCCACCGTCGTCTACCTCTCCCTCAGCAAGGCCGATGTCGACAAGGGCGCATCCGAGCACTACACCACGCCAGTCGCCCGCGAACGCCGTTCACTCGTCGCCTTCGCGGTCCTCGCCGTCGCCGTCGTCGGGCTGCTCGCCTTCACCAACAGCCAGCCGCACACCAGTCCGGCACCGGAAGGCGCAGCCCCGGCCTGCGATGCGTCGGGAACGCTGTCCGCAGCTGACGCGAAGGCATCCGTTCAGACCGACTTCCCCTCCGCCGACGTGCAGAACTTCCAGACGATCACCGCCGACACCCTCGCCCTCGTCACCAGCGGCGATCAGGCCGGCGCGAAAGCCCGCGCCACCGACCTTGAGACCGCCTGGGACGACGCGGAGCCCGCACTGAGCGCCGCGAACTGCCAGACGTGGACCTACGTCGACCAGCAGATCGACCCCGTTCTCTCCTCCGTCCGCGCCGGCAGCCCCGACCCGGTTGTCGAGAAGACGAGCATCCAGGACCTGCTGACCACTCTCGCCGGACGCTGACATGAGGCGTCAAGGTCTTCTTTTGCGACCCGAATCTGGCCTCCTCCGACCAATTGATCACTGCCGCCCTGCCCTGCCGCCGCCGCAGCGGCATCAGCGCGACTCAACACATCGATCGGAACCGGTCGGTGACAAATCGGTCCGCTACTGAACCCATGCTCGAGCTCGTAGACGCACTCCGAGCACACGGGGCTGCCGACCAGGCCGGCGTCCGCGAGGTGCTCCACCCAGGGGTGCGAGCACTCACCACAAACCTCAGCGAGCAGAACCCGGAACCGGGCGCGGCGCGAACGGCGAGCGTCAGCTCGCCGGCGCCACTGCGAGAGGCCGACCATCACGTGAGCGTAGCGAGCGCGCCACCAAGCAATCGCGCGCTTCGCCTCATCCGCATCGCCTCTGGCGTCCCGTTTGGGGATTCCCATACGGACGGTAACTAAGGATCTATCCGGCGGTGATCAGCTCGCCGGGCGCACCGAGAGACGCGAGGTCGACATCGCCCTGTGACGTCAGGAGCTCTCCGCTGATCCCGTCGTAGACGGCGGTGAAGACGTCCACCCGATGGAGGTCGAAGCCATAGGGCACGTCTGTTCTCTCCGCGGGCGCGTGCACGGTCAGCGCCCAGACCGGCTCGTCCTGTGCGACCCAGTAGTGGTCCGCGAGAGCGGGGTCATAAGCGGCGAGCTCCTCGTACGTGGTTCCGACCGCGTAGATCGGGTACTGCTTCTTCTCCTCCGTACTGAGCGTCGAGAGCTGGACTCCGGTGCCGTTGGCCAGGTCGAGCGCCGGGTTCGTCAGCTGCTGGACGTCGATGATCGGCCCCTCAGAGGCGGCGGTGGCGATGGGGGTGCCCGGTGGGCCCTCCGTCGGGACGGTGGGTGTCAGGGACTCCGTCATCTCTGTTGGTTCGGCAGGCGTCTCGGTGGAGATGGGGGTCGTGCTGGCGGTGGCGTCGATGGTGACGGGGCCGGAGCGGATGCGCATCGTCGTGGAGGTCTGGGTGAGGCTGACGTCCTCGGCGCCCAGCACGTCCATGAGCCACTGCTCTCGTTCGTCGGCGGCGTCGAGGCAGCCGACGTACGTCGTCGCGGGGCCTCCGGTGACCACCCATACGGAGGTCTGCAGGCCGGCGGACTGGAGGTCGTAGGTGAGCGTGTTGCAGGGACCGTCGACGCTGAGCTGCGACCGGCCGTCGGTGCCGGTGATGCGAAGGCTGACGGGGTGATCGAGCAGCCATCCGCCTGATCCTTGATCGCCGATGACAGCGGTGGTCTCGTAGACGGGCTTGGTCGCGTCTTCGGCGCTGAGCAGTTCACCCGGCAGCTGCGCCGTCGACGGCGACCCGGGGCTGCTGGCGCTCGTCGCGCATCCACTGGCGAGGAGCGCCGCGGAGAGGCAGAGGATTATGAGGGGGAGGACTCTCGCCCGCCTGACGGTCACTGGTCCACTCCGGTCTGCGTCGCGGGCGGGTTGGTGCAGTCGACCGCGGTGGTCAGTCCCGTGAATATCTCGATCCGGCCGCCCTTTTGGCACACCTGCGTTCCTGCGAGGGAGAACAAGGCGGCGTCCGTCCCGTCTGCGTCGGTCCCAGCGAGCGCAGCACACGCCGCTGCGAGCGACGCAGTGGACTGCTTCGCGGGCGTCTGAATCTCGCCCGACAGGGCGACGCCCTGCCCGTCCTGTTCCCAGCAGGTGACGGGCGCTGCGACCGGAGTGCCGCGCTCCGTCGTCACCGCCGTGAGGACAGCGACGCTGAGAATCGCGCCCGCGATGCCGGCGAGGGTCACCGCCGCGGCCTGGCCGAGACGTCGGCGGCGGCGGATGCGGTGCGCGAGGCGTGCGCTGATGCGCTCGAGCTGCTCGTCGCTCAGGTCATGATCGTCCATGGTCTTCTGTCCGTTCCGTCAGGGTTCTCGCCAGTGATGTCCGCACCCGCGAGAGGCGGTTGCGGACAGTCCCGTGGGACAGGCCGAGGGAGCGAGCGGCATCGCTGTAGCTGAGGTCGTCCTCGATGCACGCCGTCCAGATCGCCCGGTCCGTCGCGCTCATCTGCTCGACCAGACGCCGCACGTCGAGCAGCCGGTCGCTCGTCTCCGCGTCGACGCCGCGAGAGGCGGTGTCGTCGGAGAGGGGCAGGTGGCGTCGGCGCTGCTCGCGGCGGTTGGTCGAGAAGCTGAGGTTGCGTACCGTGACCAGCAGCCAGGGCAGCACCGACTCCCCCACGATGCGCACGCCCGAGCGGCGCTGCCAGAGCAGGAAGAAGCTCTCCTGCACGACGTCCTCGGCATGACCGGCGTCCGCGAGGAAGCTTCCCGCGGCCCGGTAGACCGCGCGGCCGTGCATCCGGAAGAGAGCATCCAGCGCCGAAGGGTCACCGCCGCGAAGACGATTTACCAGCGTCACCTCAGCAGCACCGACCATCCGACATCACCCCCTCAGTAGTGAATGCCCTCAGAGCACGGTTTCGTCTCAGGCGTCATCAACGAACTTTGTCGGTTCGACAGTGCCTCTGTGACCTATCCCCTACCGGACGCCCGCCAGATCATCATCCGCGCGCGACGGTCGGCCTGGCATCGCGCCGCCGTGATCATCGCTCGGGAGTCGAGGGACGGCATTAAGGCATGTGGGAGGCGATGGCCGCGAGGGCGAAGCCGACGAGTGCGGTCGGCAACGCCAGGATGCACCAGACGATTTCCCACCCGTGGTGAGCATGGGCCCCGCTTGTCGCGCGAATGACGGTGAGGACCCAGACGCTGATAGCGCTGGTGAGGGCGACGATGCCAGCCGCGAGGAGGAAGGCTTTCCCTGCTGCGGCCTCCTCGTCGGTGGGCATCAATCCCATGCCGATTCCTCTCTCGCTGATGGAGAGGTAGGTCAGCATGACGGGCGCGACGATCATCCCGAGGACGGCGATCGCGGCGATCACCGGACTCAGGGGTCCCTTCCGAGCGACGTCAACCACGCAGTGCACACTATCCGCGCGTCGCTAAGCCCCCCCTGCGAGCGGGCCGCTCGTCGTCCGGCATGGAGACGCCCTGCCGGACGCCCGCTGGACCATCCCCATACGGGACGCGCACAAGGCGCTCGGGTTCGCGAGACTGAACTGATGTCGGGGTTGCTGGTCATCGATCTCGTGTCGCGCGTGATCAGAGCCCGCTGCGGCCGAGCCGCGGCGCACGAGAGGTGACGCGCCCGACGTCGGGAATCAGCACGCCTCATGATTCACGGCGACGGAGAACAGGACATCAACCGGCCGATCTGCGGCGTCGGCTCAGTGCCCAGACGAGCGCGCCCGCGAGGAGCACCGCGCAGGTCAGCCCGGCGACGTGCAGGACGAGCGACGGCATTCCGTTCTCGGGGAGCAGGAAACCGTACGGCACCCACCCGTCGGACGCTCCGCGGACGAGCACGACGACGACCCAGACGATCGGGTAGGGCAGGACCACCCACAGCCGGCGCCAGGAGAGCGGTCCGCGGTCGGCGACGACGATCCAGTCGAGGAGGACGAGCGCGGGGAGCACCACGTGCAGGACGGCGCTGACCCAGGGCGGAGCCGTCCCGGTACCGGGGACGAGGGTGTTGTAGATCACGGCGACGACGATCGAGTAGGCCGTCGCCGCGCCGCGGACGTAGCTCAGCCACACCGGCGTCGGACGGCGGGCGAGCGCGACCGATCCGGCGACGATCAGCACCGCGCTCGCGAGGAGGCTGGTCTGATTCGTGAAGTAGCCGAAGTAGTCGAACGGATTCGACTCGCCGGCCACGATACTCAGCGCGTAGGTGTGGAGGATCACCGCGACCGCGGCTGCACCGACCGCGATGCGCGCTACACCCACGAATGGGCGGGTCGGTGCCGGGGAACTCATCGGGTCAGCCTAGGAGCCGTTGGGCTTCCTGCTGGCCCGCGACAGACGTTCCCCTTTCCGAACCGTGCTGAGCATTTCAGGCCGAGACGCGACCACGAGGAAAGCGGTGACGTCGCTTAACCTGAGCCGGTGGGGACGTTCTCGAAAGTGCGCAACACGGTCGCGGTCGCGGCATGCCTGGCGGTCGTGACGGGATGCACGGCGCAGCCTGCACCACCGACTCCGCCACCGGCGACGAACACGGACGACGGCTTCACCTCCCCGCTGACCGGCGATCTAGGCGTGGCGACGTTCACCAGGAGCGACGGGACCACCGGCGCCGTCCAGTTGAGCGCGGCGGACGGCCGACTGGCCCTGACATCCGACGAGCTCGTCATCCCCGCCGCGTCTTTCGGTCCCGACGATTCGGCATGACGGCCGACGACCTGTTCTACCTCAACCCGTTCCGGTTCCCCTCGGACGAGATCCTCCGCGTCGGTGAGGACCTGAATCTCACCGTTGCCGCCCGATGACCGCGAGCCACTCGGTCGCCCTCGACGGAGGAGCGTGATGGTCGCCGTATCGGCCACGGCGCTCTTCCTGCCCCAGCTGCGGATACTGTCGCGGCCCGTCATCGACCAGGAGCACCCGTGTTTCTAGCGTTCCTCGCTGGCGCTCCGGCCGTCATCGGAATCCTGTGGCTCGTCAACCTCTCAGGCGACGGTTCCCAAGAGAAGGTCCGGCGGGACACCTGCATCGGCGCTCTCGTCGTCAGCCTGCTGTTCATCGTCGGAGCCGTCGTCTACTGGTTCGTGCCGGTGGAGACGAGCAACGATGCTCAGGGATCGTTCGGCGGTCCCGCCTTCGCCGTCGCTGCGCTGGTCGTCAGCGGCATCCTCGGCCTCCTCCTCACCTTCATCCTCTGGCTCACGATGCCAAGAGGGACAGGGGTGGAGCGCGACTGACGCCCGGTCGTTGCTCGAACGACGATCCGATCGGGAGGCGTTCACACCACTGGCCCCGCAGAGACCCTTCGACAGGGCGATGAGAATCGCGCCCTGCGTAGGCTGAGCGACAGTTCGGCGGACGGAGCAGCACACACCATGACAGACACGAACGCGATCAGCCGGCTATCCGTCATGGCCGCTGCGACCGCGCTCGTTCTCGCCCTGGCCGGGTGCACGGCACCCCTCGATGGAACCGCCGTCACCAGCCCCTCGACCACCTCCACCGCTCCCAGCCTTCCTACGAACAGCCCCACGGATGACTCTGATGCAACGGACGCTCCCGCCGCCAAGTCGCTTCTGGAGCAGCTGCCCATCCGCACGTCACTCGAGAGCGTGTCCAACGATGCGAGCGGCGATCTCCTGATCGAGGAGCGAGAGGACGGGACGGTGTGGCTGTCCTTCAGCGGGCTGAGCCTGACCGGAGCAGTGGAACCGCGAGTCCTTCTCACGAGCGCACCACTCGAGGACAACGACGGCGAGTTGAGGTTCCCTGCGGACGTCGGAAGCGAGGTCGGCTCGCTGACAGCGGATGCTGATCAGGAATTGCAGATCATCGATCCCGACACGATCGGCAGCATCGAGAGCGTCCTCATCCTGGGTGTCGGTGATCCCGGCACCCGTCAGCTCGCAGCCGCTCGAGTGCCGCCCTCCACCACGGAACAGTGACGCCGCAGCGCCGCGAACGGGCATCGCCAGGCATCGCTGCCAGCACCCGCGTCGCCTCAGGAGCATCACCAACGCCCCGACTCGTCGTGGAACGCGCACGAGCTCTCATGGTGTTCTCCGCGTGAATCACCGGTCATCGATTCGGAAGGAACGCGATCCGCGCACTCCGGTTGCGATGCTCGCTGTGGCCGCCGTCGGCGTGCATCTAGTTCCCGGCTTCCTACTCGTCCACGCGTTCTACATCGGGCTCTTCGGAATCGACATCGGAGCAGGAGCCGCCTACCCGAGCAGTCACGACGTTCCCCGAGCCCGCTTCGAAGCAGACCTGGACCACGTTCTTCGCTGGCCGAGTGAACGCACGCGAAGCGTGGGCCGGCTCGTCGGCGCACTCCGGCAGCCTTTTCGAGAGGAACGCCTGACACGCTGAACGTCCGCACCCGGTAGACCATCCCCTACTGGTACGGCGACTCGCCGCGCGATGCCGTCCCGACGTCATCGCGGCCGGCGCCGAAGTCGGGGACAGTCAGCGGGTCGGAAGCGAGTTCGATGGCTTGCTCGCGGGTGAGGTGCTGCGGGAAGTTCACGTGAGCGAACCGGCCCGCGGGATCGTCCGAAGAGGACGGCATCGCGACACTGCTTCCCTGGAGGAACGTCACGATCGCGTCCTTTGTGGGGTCGGTGGTGGCTCGGCCCAGCCTGTCGCGGAGTTCGAGGAGCACCTTCTGGCCCGGCGCCGACACCTCGAGGACGACCTGTTTCGACCGACCGGTCTCGATCCTCCGTGCCGTGGTGAACGACGCGAACGGCGTGACCCGTGAGCGCACGCGCACCGTCTCGGCTGACAGGTCGGCGTACGGTGCAGGTTGGCGAATGGCGTGCACGACGAGCGGCAGAACGTTCAACACCACGAGCGCACCGACGAGTACCGCCAGGCGAGCAGCAAGGGGAACGGCGTCCGGATTCAGTGCGTCGAAGATGACGTTGCCGCCGATGATCGCAACGACAGTGACTCCGATGAGAACACGCTCCGTCGGCGCTCCTGCGCGACTGAACCAGTTCCATTGAGTGAGTCGCACCTCGGACGCCGAGCGTCCACTTGTGAACCCTGCCGCCATCGCTCACCCCTTCCGTTTCGTTCAGCCCGTCCTACGGCCTGCGGTACTGGCCACTGGACGCTCAACCCCGACCGACGATCCTCAATCGAGACGGCGTTCTCTTGCCATGAAGCTCGAAGGGCCTCGTGACTCGCACCGACGAGCAGGTGCGAGAAGGTCACTCATGAGCACTGACGAGGAGCGGTGGAACCACACGGGGCTGATTCGAGTGAACACCATCACCGCGTGCGCCCCTCTCGCCGCCGCCATCGCGTTCATGATCCTCGAGCTCACGCGCACTGCTCCGTATGAGGATCCTTCAGCGGAACGATCAGGCGTTCGGTGCGGGTGCGAGTGTTGCGCTTCCGGAGACGACCATCCAGCGCCCGGCGATTCGTCGCCATGCGCGGACGTAGTGAAGCCGAGCCTCGATCCGTGTGCCGTGGTCGATCACAACGACGTCTACGACGGACCTGGTCTGGGCGCCGCCGGCAACGGCCAGCGTGCTGCGACTGATTTCATCGATCGACTCGAACTTCGTTGTGCCCGACGAATGTGCTCCGAGATCTTCGTCCCGGCTGATGATCGAGCCTTCGGGTGTCGTGAAGATCAGCTCGGGTGCGAGCAGTCGACCAAGCGCATCGACGTCACTTGCGCGCATCGCGTCCAGCAATCGATCCTCGGCAGCATCGACGCTTTCGTGGAGCATGGATGGGAACGACATCCGGAAAGAGTATCTCTGCTCGTTGCGCGGCCTGCGTCCGTAGGGGGATCGGGTGCCGGGACCCTCTTCTCTCAGGCAGGAGTGTCGGAGCTCGATACTGATGTCATGGCATCACCGCTCGTCTCCGACGTCGCTCACTCCGGTCTCACCGTGGCCGACCTCGACGACGCGCTGGTGCTGTGGTGCTCCGGTCTCGGGTTCGTGCTCGAGCGCACCTTCACGCTCGACGTGGAGGTCACGGCGGCGACCACCGGCGTCCGTGGAGCCGTGATCCGCGCAGCGACGGTGACCCTCGGCCCCCACCGTGTGGAGCTGCTGCAGTACGACCCGCCCCGACAGCTCGAGTCCGCCGGCTCGCCCGCACAGGTCGGCACGGTGCACATCGCGCTCACGGTCTCGGACCTCGATCGTGTCCTCGAGCTCTGCGCTGGACACGGTTGGAGACCGGTCGGGACACCTCACCGGATGACCGCTGGCGCCCGAGCCGGCACGCGCATCATCTACCTCGAAGGTGCCCTCGGCGGATTCCTCGAACTGATCGCGCCCCCGCAGCTCCCGTAGTCCGCGTCGGCCGATCGCGTCGAGGGCCCGATCTCTCAGCCCGCCAGCCTCGCCATCCACTCCTCCACCGCGTCGGGCGTGCGCGGCATCGCCGCCGAGAGCAGGATCGACGACGTCTCCGTGACCACGAGGTCGTCCTCGATGCGGATGCCCAGCCCCCGCAGCTCGGCGGGGACCGTCAGGTCGCCCGGCTGGAAGTAGAGGCCCGGCTCCACGGTGAGCGTGTGGCCGGCCGCAAGCACTCCGCCGAGGTACGTCTCGTGCGGAGCGTGGTTGCAGTCGTGCACGTCCATCCCGAGCATGTGCCCGGCGCGGGAGATGCTCCACCGGCGGTGGTACGACGCGGACGGGGCCATGGCCTCGTCGACGGAGCAGCGGATCAGGCCGAGGTCGATCAGCCCTTCGGTGAGGGCTCGCCCGCACGCGTCCTGGTAGTCCTGGAAGCGCACTCCCGCGCGCAGGGAGTCGATGCCGGCCTGCTGCGCGCGCAGCACGATCGAGTACACGTCCCGCTGCAGCGGCGTGAACTCGCCGCTGACCGGGAAGGTGCGGGTGATGTCGGCGGCATAGAGCGAGGGCAGCTCGACGCCCATGTCCATCAGGACGAGGTCGCCGTCGGCGAGGGGCCCGGTGTTCCGCGTGTAGTGCAGGGTCGTGGCGTGCTCTCCCGAGGCGACGACCGATCCGTAGGCCGGCCCCTGTCCCTCGACCAGGGCGCGGCGGGCGAAGGTGCCCTCGAGGTAGCGCTCGCCGCGGGGCATCGCGCGGGCGACCGGCCACGCCTCGAGGCAGTCGTCGAATCCCCGCGCCGTGCCGTCGACGGCGAGCTGCAGCCGTCCGATCTCCCAGTCGTTCTTGATCAGGCGCAGCTCGTCGAGCGTCGACTTGAGCACGAGGTGCGGTCCGAGCTCCGGCCCGCAGATGCTCCGCACCAGCTCGTCGACGCTCTCGTCGAGGGTGGGCAGCACCCGGATGCGCCGGGCCCGCCGCGCGGCCCGCTCCACGTCGCGCGTGAAGTCGGCCAGCGGCCGGGTCTCGATGCCCAGCGCCGCCTGCGTCTCGGCGAGCGACGGCCGCGGCCCGACCCAGAGGTCGCCGAGCGCGTCGTTCTGCCAGAACTCGTCGCCGTCGCGGCCGGAGGGAGCACGCAGGTACAGGATCGAGCCGGCCTCCCCTCCCGTCGTGTCGACGACGAGCACGCTCTCGGCGACTCCGTTGCCCGTCACCCACACGTGGTCGGTGCCCGGGCGGAAGCGGTGGTCGCTGTCGTTCGAGCGCACCCGCGGCAGGCCGGCGGGGATGATCAGCAGCTCGGCGGGCAGCGCCTGCGCCAGTCGCGACCGGCGCTCCGCGGTGTAGGCGAGCACCGGGTCGTCGGGGTCGATCACCGGCTCCGGATCGGCCCAGCCGGCGGTCATGAACGCGCCGTCCCCGGGGAGCGGACTGCGGTTCACGGCCCTCGGCATGCTCCAGAGAGCGGACTCCTCGGCCCGGGCCTCCTCCACCGCGCTCACGCGCCCGTCCGCTCCAGCGCCTCGGGCAGCTCCTCGAGCCAGGCCGCCCGGTCGGCGTCGAGCGGGGCCAGCGGCAGCCGCCCCAGCCCGTCCGGCAGCGGGATCGCCGCGAGCAGCGCCCGCGTGTACGGGTGCAGCGGGCTCTGCCACACCGTCTCGGTGTCCCCCGACTCCACGACCCGGCCGCGGTACATCACGAGCACCCGGTCGGCGATGCGCCGGACCACCGAGAGGTCGTGCGAGATGAACAGCATGCCCGCGCCGGCCTCGACGCTGAGCGAGCGCATCAGCGCGGCGACGCTCGTCTGGGTCGAGGCGTCGAGGGCCGAGATCGGCTCGTCGGCCACGAGCATCCGCGGCCGCGCCGCGAGGGCCCGCGCGATGGCGATGCGCTGCTTCTGGCCGCCGGAGAACTCGTGCGGGAACCGGCTCGCCATCGCGGGGTCGAGCCCGACGCGGCGCAGCCAGTCGGCCGGGTCCGAGCCCTCGGCGCCGCGGGCGAGAGCCGCCCGGACGCCGTCGCCGATCTGCTCGCCGATGCGGCGACGGGGGTTGAGCGAGGAGTTCGGATCCTGGAAGACCATCTGCACGCCGGTCATCGCCGGACTGCGCCGACGGAGTCCGAGCGCGGGCACGTCGACGCCGTTCAGGCGCACGTCGCCACCGCGGCGCTTCTCGATGCCGACGACGGCGCGCGCGAGGCTCGACTTTCCGCAGCCGCTCTCGCCGACCAGCGCCACGACCTCGCCGGCCGCCACCCGGAAGCCGACCCCGTCGACGGCACGCAGCGGCGGTCTCCGCCCGTACTCGACGACGATGCCGTCGGCCTCGAGAACCACTCCCGCGCTCATCGCGCACCCCTCTCGACGTCGCCTGCCGCGGCCGCGCCCGGATCGTCCGCGGCGGCGGCCCTCTCGTGCCCCTCGACGAGCTCGGCGACCAGCTCCTCCGGGCTCTCCTCGAAGCTCGAGCCGGGCAGAGCCGCGAGCAGCGCCCGCGTGTACTCGTCCTCGGGCGCGGTGAACAGCCGCTCCCGCGGAGCCGACTCCACGACGAGCCCCTGGCGCATCACCGTCACCTCGTCGGCCACGGCGCTCATCACGCCGAGGTCGTGGGTGACGAGCAGGATGCTCAGCCCGCCGTCGTCGACCAGCTCCCGCAGCAGCTGCAGCACTCCGGCCTGCACGGTCACGTCGAGCGCGGTCGTCGGCTCGTCCGCCAGCAGCACCGAGGGCTCGCACGCGAGCGCCACCGCGATCGCGATGCGCTGCCGCTGACCTCCGGAGAACTGGTGGGGGTAGCGCCCGAGGGAGGCCCGGGCGTCCGGCACCCGCACCCGCTCGAGCAGGGCCTCGGCCCTCGACCGCGCGGCCTCCTTGCCGAGACCGAGGTGGTGGCGCAGGTGGTCGGTGAGCTGGCGTCCCACGGTGAGCTGCGGGTGCAGGCTCGTCGACGGGTCCTGGAAGACCATGGCGACCCGGCGTCCGCGCAGCGCGCCGAGCACTTGCCGGGACGCGCCGACGAGCTCCGTCGTGCCGTCGCCGGTGTCGTCGGCGAGGCGGATGCTCCCGCTGGCCGTCATCGATCCGGGCAGCAGTCCGAGCACCGCCAGGGCGGTCATGGTCTTGCCCGAGCCCGACTCGCCGGCGAGACCGTGGATGCCGCCGCGGCGCAGCGCCAGATCGATGCCGTCCACGATGGCATGGCTGCGGGTGCGGATGCGCAGCCCGCTGATGGTCAGTGCGTCGCTCACAGCGTGGCGCCTCCTCCGCGGATCGTCTGCGACCGCGGGTCCAGGGCGTCGCGCAGGGCGTCGCCGACGAAGTTGAACGCGATGACGACGGTGAGGATGGCCAGGCCCGGGAAGACCCCGATCCACCACGCGTCGAAGTTCTGGATGGCGTCCGACACCATCGAGCCCCACTCCGCGGTCGGCGGCTTCGCACCGAGCCCGAGGAACGACAGGCCCGACAGCAGGAGGATGGCCGTGCCGATGTCGAGGCTCGCCAGGACGAGCACCGGGCCGACGATGTTGGGCGCGATGTCGCGGACGAGGGAGCGCAGCGGCGAGAAGCCGAGCAGCTGTCCGGACACGACGTAGTTCGACGAGCGGAGGCCGAGCACGAGACCGCGGGTCAGCCGGGCGTAGGACGGCCACGACACGATCAGCGCCGCGAGCACCGCGTTCAGGAGCGACGCTCCGAGCGCGGCCGCGATCACCATCGCCAGGATGACCGTGGGGAACGCCATCACGAGGTCGGTGATGCGCATCGCGACCTCGTCGACCGCACGGCCGAGGAATCCGGCGACGGATCCGACGATCGCGCCGATCAGCACCGACATCACGACGAGCAGCAGGGCGAGCGGGATGGTGACCCGAGCACCCCAGATCACCCGCGAGAACACGTCCCGGCCGAGCGCGTCGGTCCCCATCAGCGTGCCCTCGCCGGGCGCCTGGAGGAGGGGCAGGTCCTGCGCGAGCGGATCGTGCGGGGCGATGACGGGGGCGAGCACGGCGATGAGGATCCAGAGCACGCCGACGGCGGCGCCGAGGAGTCCGAGCGGCGCCGACCAGCGGCCCAGGCGCAGGCGGGGGCGGCGCAGGCGGAGGCCGGGGGCGGCGACCGGGTCGAGCACTCCGGCACCGACGCCGTCGCGCGGACCGGCCGGAGCGCCGTCGCGCGGGTCGGACCGGGTGGTTCGCGGATCCGTCACGAGGCCAGCCTCACTCTCGGGTCGAGCACGCCGTACAGCAGGTCGACGATCAGGTTCACGAGCAGGTACATCACGCCGATGAGCAGGCCGACGCCCATGATGCCGCGCAGGTCGAGGTGCGACGCGGCCTGGTAGGCGTAGGAGCCGATCCCGGGCCAGCCGAAGACCGCCTCGACGAGCACGGTGCCGCTGAGCAGGCTGCCGAAGGCGAGGCCCACGACGGTGAGGATCGGGATGCTCGCCCCGCGCAGCACGTAGGAGAAGGTGACCGCGCGGTTCGGCAGCCCCTTCGCGCGTGCGGCCCGCACGTAGTCCTGGTCGAGGATCTCGAGCACCGCGGTGCGCACGAACCGGGTCAGCAGGCCCACCGTGTAGAGCGTCAGGACGAGCACGGGGAGGAAGAGGTGCGACGCCGCGTCGAGGAAGGTGTCGAGCTGGCCGGCGAGCAGGGCGTCGACCGTGTAGAGGCCCGTCACCGTCGGCGGCGTGGTGAAGTCGCTGCTCAGCCGGCCGGATCCCGGCGCGATCCGCAGCTGGAAGTAGAGGACGTAGTAGAGGACCAGCGCGAGCCAGAAGGTCGGCACGCTGAGGCCGGCCAGCGACACGACGCGCAGAACGTGGTCGGAGGCCCTGCCGCGCCGGTAGGCGGCGACGGTGCCGAACAGCACGCCGACGATCACGCTGAGCACGATGGCGCCGAAGGCGATCTCGAGGGTGGCCGGCAGCGCCTTCGCCAGGTCGGCGACCACCGGGTTGTGCGTGGTGGTGGAGACGCCGAGGTCGCCGTGCAGCAGGTTGCCGAGGTAGGTGAAGTACTGCACGACGAGCGGCTGGTCGAGACCGTACTGGGCGCGGAACTGCGCGACGATCTCCGGATCCTCCGCAGCGCGCTGGCCGAGGGCGGCCGCCACGGGGTCGCCCGGCACGAGGTTGGTCAGGATGAAGGTGACGAGGGTCACGCCCACCACCAGCAGCAGCGAGGTGAGCACGCGGCGGAGCGCGTAGCGGAGGAACGGGTGGGCCGCCCGGCCCCCGCGCTGACGCGGGGTCCGGACGGCCGTCGTGGTGGTGGACACGGGCTACTGCGCGGCGAGGGCCGCGATGTCGATGGTCCACACCGCGTTGTAGACGACACCCGAGACGTCCTTCGCCGCGGCGATGTTGTTGCCGGGCTGGAGCAGCGGGATGAAGGGGCCGTCGGCGTTCAGCGCGGTCTGCAGCTCCTCGAAGCGCGACTGGCGCTCGTCGTCGCTGCCGCCGGTGGCCGCGGCGTCGGCCAGCGCCGAGATCGCGGGGGCCGCACCGTCGGTCCAGCCGGAGCGGAGGCCCACGACGTCGCCCGGGGTGAAGACGAGGTAGTCGCTCGGGTCCGGGTAGTCCGGGCCCCAGTACCAGAGGCCCATGGTCTCGGTGCCGTTGCGGTAGGCGTCGAGCTCGGTGGCGACGGGGGCCGGTGCGAGCTCGACGGTGATGCCGGCGTCCTTCAGCTGCGACTGGATGCGCTGCGCGATGGTCGGGAAGTCGATGCCGTTCAGGCTGATGTCGCTCGGGAAGTTGAGCGTCACGGACTCGCCGGCGTAGCCGCTCTTCGCGAGGTCCGCCTTCGCGGCGTCGAGGTCCTGGGTGAGCGCGCCGCTCTCGGGCAGGGCGCCGAGCAGCATGCTCGGGATGACGCCGGACGCCTGGGCGGTGCCGTTGCCGGCGATCGAGACGAGGTCGTCGTAGTCGACGGCCTCCTTCACGGCCTTCACGAAGTCGGGGTTCGACGTGATCGCCGAGACGCTCGGGTTCTGGTTGAGCAGCAGGAAGATCACGTTCGCCGACGGGTCGCTGGTCACCGCGACCGAGTCGCCGAGCGCCTCCGCCTGAGTGCCCGAGAGGTCCAGCGCCACATCGGCGCTGCCGCCCTCGACGTTGATCTTCTGGGTCGCACCCTCGACGTTCTGGATGACCACGCGGCCGTAGCCCGGGGCGTCGCCGTCGTAGTTCTCGTTCGCGGTCAGCACGACCTGCGAGGCGAGGTCGAGCGTGTCGAGCACGTACGGGCCGGAGCCGGCGGAGGTGGTGTTGAGGAACGTCTCGGCGGTGTCGGTCTCGTCGGTGGTGCCGCCGTTCTCCTTCACGACCTTCGAGTTCAGGATGCCGAGCGCCGGGTTCGCCAGGATCGCCGGCAGGGCGGGCGTGGGGTTCTCGGTGGTCAGCACCACCGTCGTGTCGTCCTTCTTCGTGACGGTGACGCCGTCGAGGAGGAACGAGGGGTTGCCCTTGAGGCCGATCACGCGCTGCAGCGAGAACACCACGTCGTCGGCGGTCATCGCGGTGCCGTCCGAGAAGGTGTGCTCGCCGTTCAGGGTGAGGGTGAAGGTCTTCGCGTCGTCGGACTGCTCGAGGCTCGCGAGGCCGTCGACGACCTGCGAGACGTCGCCGCCCTCGAAGGTGAGGAGGGTCTCGTAGAGCGCCTTGTCGACCATCTGGCCGGTCGGCTCGTACATGCGGCCCGGGTCGGCGGTCTTGAGGTCGAACGCCTTGTTGATGGTGAGCGTCGCGCGGCTGCCGTCGGCGGTGTCGACGCGGCCCGAGGAGCAGCCCGCCACGAGGAGGGCGAGCGAGACCGCCGCAGCGGCGATCACCACTCGCGTCGGGGCGGAGCGCGGGGTGCGGGTGGAGCGGACAACCATGGAGGCCTCCTGGCGAGGGTTCGGCTGGACGTGTTGCGAAACGATGGCACATCGCGACGCACTCCGTTTCCTGAGGGCCGCTATCGTGGACGAACTGCCTCCCGCAGCAACGAAGGAGTGGATTATGTCGATCACCGATCCGGCCGCCGGTGCGGTCGCTGGACAAAGCGCGGGCGGGCTCGACGACCTCAATCTGCGCATCCTCGCCGTCCTGCGCGAGAACGGGCGCATCTCGATGTCCGCCCTGGCCGAGCGGGTGAACGTCTCGCGGGCGAGCGTCTACAACCGGGTCGAGCAGCTCACCGCATCCGGCGTCATCACCGGGTTCTCGGCCCTGGTCGATCCGGGGAAGGTGGGGCTCGACGTCTGCGCCCTGGTGTTCGTGACGGTGCATCCGCAGTCGTGGCACCGGTTCCGCGAGGGCATCCTCCAGATGCCCGACGTGGAGTACTGCTGCATCACGACCGGCGAGCACGACGCGATGCTCCTGGTCCGCTCGCTCGACATCGGCGGCGTGCACGACTTCGTCACCGGCGTGGTCGCGGCCCGGCCCGAGGTGAAGTCGGTGGTCTCGGTCGTCGTGCTCGACGAGGTGGTGCGCAAGGCCTACCTGCTGCCCTCCGACATCCCCGACCGCTCCGGATCGACGAACCGGCTCGGCATGACGCGGTTCACCACCGCGGGGAACGGCCGCGACGCGGCGCGCTGAGCGTCAGACCTCGACGCAGATGCTGACGTGGTCGTCGCCGTCGATCTCGAACTCCTCGACGAGCCGCAGCAGGCCTTCGCCGTCGAGTTCGACACGGCTGCCGCCGGTACCGCTGACCACGGTCCCGCCGTCGATCAGCTGATGCACGAACGAGACCTGCAGGGCGTCGCCGGTGCGCGTGCCCACGAACCGGCCGAAGGTCACGGTGTCGCCGACGTAGTCGCCCCAGACCACTCCGTCGCGCTCGGAGTAGCGGAACCGCGACGGCGACTCCGGGTCGACCGCGCTGTTGGTCGAGGAGGTCATCACGAACTCGCGGCCGTCGAGACTGGGGGCAGTGGTGGCGTCGTTCACGTCATGGAGTATGCCGGAGAGGTCGGGGTGTCCTGGCCGCGGGCCGATTTCATCTCATCCTTCGGGTCGCGAACCTGTGGAACTGGACGAAAGTGTCGTCACGGCGTCCCTCCACGGTTCATTCGTCTGCGGTCGCGGACCGACCGACGTCGCTCGGATCGAGCCGAAGGCCCTCCGGCGTGGAGCGGGCGACTCCACGGACAGGACGTCGTCCGGTGTCTGCGAGGCGTCCGGACCCCCCCGGCCGCCTCGATGCTCCAGCGATTCGTCCGCGATCGGATTCTTTCCCGTACTCTCAAAACCCGTACGGGGAATGAATCGGGGCTCATTCGCAGCCGATTCGTATTCAGCATCTTGGGGGCGCAATGGATCCGCAGCAATCGGTGAACAGTGATCGCGCCGTGTGCGCCCACGCGAGGAGCGGCGGATGACCGGGTCGAGTGCGACCGGCGCCGTGGTGAAGCGCCCCGAGTCGCGGGAGTGGATCGACTTCGCCAAGGGCGTCGCGATCAGCCTCGTCGTGCTCTACCACTCGTCGTTGTTCCTCGGATTCTTCGACCTCGCGGGGTACGTCCCGAAGCTCCGCACCGTGCTCCTCTACTTCCCCATGCCCGTGTTCTTCTTCATCGCGGGCCTCACGGCCGCCCGGATGCTGACGTGGACGTTCGCCGAACTGTGGCGCCGCCGAGTGCTCGCGCTGGTGTACCTCTACCTGCTGTGGTCGTTCATCCGGGTCGTCTTCTACCTCATCGTCCCGTTCTCACGGTCGGAGGCGACCTCGCCGACGGACCCGCTCAACGTGCTGGTGCTCCCCATCCTGCCGTCGAGCAGCTACTGGTTCATCTGGGCTCTCGCGATCTTCAGCATCCTCGCCTGGCTGATCCGCAAGGTGCCCCGATGGATCCAGCTCTCGGTGGCCGGGCTGCTGGCCGTCGCGGCGACGACCACCGGCCTGCTGGACACCGACAACATCGGCTGGGACCGGGTGCTCCAGAACTTCATCTTCTTCCTCGTGGCGATGTTCATCCCCCGCACGTTCTACCGCTTCGCCGCTCGTGTGAAGCTCTGGCAGGCGCTCGCGCTCGCGGTGGCCTACCTCGGCATCATCGCGGTGATCGTCGCCTTCGACGCCAACCGCATTCCGGGCGTCATCCTGATCGCCAGTTCGGTCGCGATCATCGCGGGCATCGCCGGCTCCCAGTACCTCGTCAAGGTCCGCGCACTGAAGATCTTCGTCACCATGGGGCAGCAGAGCTTCCAGATCTATCTCCTGCACCTCTTCGTGATCGCGGTCGTCGTCGCATTCGTCCCCCTGCTCGGCGAGACGAATGTCCCAACCCTTCCGGCGACGGTCTTCCCGGTCGCCCTGACGGTGTTCTCCCTCTGGGCGTCGCTGTTCATCTTCCAGTCGCTGCGGCGCTTCTCCTGGCTGTGGGTGAGCCCGTTCAGCACCGGCAAGTCCCAGAAGAAGCGCCTCGCCGCCAGGAATGCGAGATCAGCCGAGGTCCAGCCCACCGCGGTCGAGTCCGCAGCTCCTGTCGCCCCGGCCGATGAGCCCGCTGACGCGGGGACTGCGGGCAGACCGGAGAAGGACTGACCAGCGAGCACCTCCCGGGCGACTCCCCGGGCGACCCTTCTGCAGGCCCGAGTCGTCTCGGGCGCTGGTGAGTCCGCGTCAGACCGGGCCGGCCCGCACTGCTCGGTCTCGGGCGAGCCGAGGGAGCAGTCGGACGAGGACGACCATGCCGACGAGTTCCACGAGGGTCTGCGTGACGACGACGACGGGCGCGAGCGACAGCGGTGCCGGGAGCGCGAGTGCGAGGGGCAGCACGACGAGCGAGTTGCGGGTCGCGCCGCTGAACACGAGGGCGCGCGTCGCGGGCACGTCGAGTCGGAAGACGCGTCCAGCACCCAGCCCCAGAGCGGTCATGACCACGAGGAATCCCGCGTAGAGCGGGACGAGAACGAGAAGCCGACCGGCCGAGGCGCCCACGGCGCCGGACTGGGAGGCGACGACGATGAAGAGCGTGGCCGTCATGAGCGGCACCATGAGCCCGAGCATCGTGGACTCGACGATCCGGCCGGACACGTGTCGGCGCGCCAGGGCCTGCACCAGCCCGGCCGCAGACAACGGCACCACGATCAGCAGCAGGAACGCCCGCGCGAACGGACCGGCGTCGACCACCGCCACCCCCGCAGGACCGATGAAGAGCAGCAGATACATGGGGAGGAGGAGGATCTGCGCGAGCATCAGCAGCGGTGCGGCGGCGAGCAGCCGGTGGGACGCCCCTCCGGCGAGCCCGGCGAACACGATCACGTAGTCGATGCACGGCGTCAGGAGCACCAGGAGGACCCCGAACAGCAGCACCGGAGTGTCGGCGACGAATCGGGACAGCCCGTAGGCGACGAGCGGCACGACGACGAAGTTCAGCACCCCGACCGCGGCGAGGAAGCGGCCGTCGCGCAGAGACCGTCCGATCGCGGCGAACGGGACCCCGAGGAACGTGGCGAACAGCAGCAGCGCGAGCACCGGTTCGATCGCGACCTCGAGGTGGTGCGCGGCGGGCAGCAGCAGTCCGAGAGCGGCGCCGGCGGCGATCGCGGCGAGGTAGAGCGGGATCTGGCGGTGCTCGAGCCAGGCGACGAGCGCCCTCACGACAGCAGGTCGGCGAGAAGGAGGGGCACGGGTGCAACGGTAGAGGTCCGAACCGCTTGAGGGTCGCTGCTCTGCCGCTCGTCGCGGCGGAGGGGCTTCTCCCTCGACCCCGCCCCGGTGAACGGACCGGGTCGAGACCTTCGACGATGCGGCACAGCCGGGGATCCGCTCCCGCACGGTCCTCCCCCGTGGGACGCGCGCCCAGGACAAAACGCCGTCGACAGCTCTTTCCCGAGTCACTCGCGGTCCTCCTCATAAGCTTTCGCAACTTCTGGTGCAGAGGTGTCGGAAAGATACGAACGCATCACATCGCATCAGGCGCGAAAGGCTCGAAGAGCTCAGAGGTATTGAGGCCTCGGCCAGTTAATGCTTTGATTCACATCGAACCGGTTCGATGATCTATGCAGCACTGTGCGGACAGGTTCGACCAATCGCTCGATCAATGGAGATACAGCAGATGAACAGATCCATCGCTCTACGCGAGACGCCTCCCACGGATGCCGACCGGCGACAGCGCCGTCGGACCCGCGGGCGTCGTGTCCTCGCAGCAGTCGTCTCAGCGGCGGTCGTCGCAGCGGGGAGCGTCCTCGCCGTGGGCGCTCCCGCGGAAGCGGCACCCGGAGCCGCAGCCACGCTCGTCGTGGAGGCCGACCAGCCCTTCCGTCCCGTCACTCACATGGCCAGCGGGTCCCTGTACGGACTGGCGAGCGCCGCCGTCCCGTCCCTCGACAAGATCCTTCCCATCAAGCCGCACACCTTCGTGCAGAAGCCCGAGGGGGGCACCCAGCAGCCGACCGGTGACGCCCTGTCGGTCGCCGACACCGCGAAGTCGGCCGGTGCGGGCGTCGTCGTCCGCCTGGTGGACTACCTGCCCGGCTGGCCCTATCGATACGACAAGGCCTCCTGGCTCCCGGCCGTCGAGAAGATGGTCGAGGACACGCAGGCATCCGGCAAGACGAACATCGTCGCCTATGCCATCTGGAACGAGCCCGACATCACCTGGCAGGCGTCGAACGGCTCCTTCTTCGATCTCTGGACCGAGACCTACCGTCTGATCCGCACCCTCGACCCCGAGATGCCGATCCAGGGCCCCGCCTACTCCGACAACATCACGAACATGCGCGCGTTCTACGAGCACGCGAAGGCGACCGACACCCTCCCGGACGTCCTCGAGTGGCACGAGCTGATCCGCTCCTCGAAGATCAAGGGCGACGTCGAGAAGGTCCGGGCCATCCTCGACGACCTCGACCTCCCCGAGCCGCCCATCGACATCACCGAGTACGCGGCACCCGCCGAGGTCGGCCTGTCCGGCCCGCTGGTCGGGTACATCGCGAAGCTCGAGCGCTACGGGATCACCCGCGCCGAGCTCCCGTTCTGGAACCAGTCGGGCGCCCTGGGCGACCTCCTCACCGGACGGAACGGCGACCCCAACGGCGCGTACTGGCTCTACACCTGGTACGCCCAGATGAGCGGCCAGATGGTGACCACCACGCCGCCGTCGAACGAGAGCCCGCTCGACGGCGCCGCCTCCGTCAGCGACGAGGGCGACGAAGTGCGCGTCATCGCCGGCGGCAACACGGGAGCCACGTCGATCAAGGTCAACGGGCTCGACGAGCTGTCGCTCGGCTCGAAGGTCGACGTCCAGGTGGACTTCACCGCCTCCTACGGCCGCACGGTGAAGACCGACGGCCCGGTCACCATCTCCAACACGACCTACGAGGTCGCCGCCGACGGATCGATCACGGTGCCCATCGTGATGAACCCGACCTACGGCTACCAGGTGATCGTCACCCCGGAGAAGAGCCCGACCAGCCTGGCGGGCGACTACACCGTGGGCAACGCGAACTCCGGTCTGCAGCTCGCCACGCAGGGCGGCGCGACCGCGAACGGGACGCCGGTCGTCCAGGCCGACTCCGCGACCGCGACCGGACAGGCGTGGAGGATCACGGCAGCGGGCCAGGGCCTCTACCGCGTCGTCCACACCCCCAGCGGACGCGCCCTGACCATCGCCGGCGCCGCAGCGTCCAACGGAGCAGCCGCGGTGATCGCCGACGTGAACGGCGGAGACGAGCAGCTCTGGCAGCTCATCCCCGACGGGAAGGGGAAGGTCCGCCTCGCGAACTACGCGACGGGCAAGACGCTCGGCGTCCTCAACCTGAGCAAGGACGCGGGCGCTGCGGTCATCCAGTGGTCCGACGGCGCACCGACCTCCAACTGCCAGGTCAGCGGAGCCCGACAGCCGGGCAGGTTCGGCACGGCACTGGACTTCTGCAAGACGGCGTCGTACGGGTCGCTCCCCAGCGGAATCGTCAGCGGACTCACCGGCGACTGGTCCGTCTCGACCTGGATCAAGCCGGCGTCGCTGACGAACTACTCCCGCGTCTTCGACTTCGGCACGGGCCAGAACGTCAACATGTTCCTCACCCTCAACGCCGGGGGTGCCGGACCGCGGTTCGCCATCACGAACACCGGCGCCGGGGGCGAGCAGCGACTGACCTACGGCGGTCAGAACTTCCCGCTCAACCAGTGGTCGAACGTGGTCGTCACCGTCTCGGGCACGCAGGGCACGATGTACCTCAACGGCACGGTCGTCGCCACGAACCCGAACATGACGGTGAAGCCGTCGGCTCTCGGGAACACCAACCGGAACTACCTGGGCAAGTCGCAGTACGGGGACCCGGCGTACGACGGCGCGATCGACGACTTCGCCGTCTACGACCGGGCGCTGTCCGCGGCCGACGTGGCCGCTCTGGCCGGCGGCCGGGCGGCGGCGGGCACCGTCGCGCAGTACGCGTTCGACGAGGCGTCCGGAGCCGCGCTCCAGGACTCCTCGGGGAACAACCGGAACGGGACCATCGTGCTCGGAACCGACGGGGCCACCACCAGCACCGCGACCGACGCCCAGACCGCCGACCGGTTCTGGACGCTCACGCCGGTCGCCGTCGCCGACACGACCAAGCCGGCGGTCACGCTGGTGTCACCCACCACGGCCGGACCCTTCTCCGCACTGGCCGTTCAGGTCGATGCGACGGACGACCGCGGACTGAAGCGCATCGTGGCCAACATCTACAAGGACGGCAAGCTCGTCACGAGCACGCAGTCCCCGGTCGCCGGTGGAGCGAGGACCGGATCGCACTCGGCCACGGTGCAGCTGCCCGACGGGAACTACACCGTCAAGTACAACGCGGAGGATCTCGCGGGCAACATCGCTCCCACGAAGACCTTCGCGGTGACGCTGGACAGCACGGCGCCGACGGCCACGGTCAAGACCGAGCCCTCCTTCACCACCGGTGAGAAGGGCGTCTACGACCAGGTGAGCTTCAAGCTGTACGACGCGGGCAGGATCGACAGGGCGGTCATCAACGGTCGCGTGAAGGATCTCACCGACAACGCGTGGTCCGACGTGAACTTCATCAAGCCGGGCGTCTTCGGCGCGGTCAAGGGTGCCAACACCATGGTCGTCCACGACGTCGCCGGGAACACCACCACCGTCCAGTTCACCCTGAACTGACCCGGACCTCGAGGCGCCCCGTATCCGTACGGGGCGCCTCGAGCGTGTGCGGGGCATGCCACGGCAGGGTGGGCACAGGGAAGGCGTCCCCCGCCCGGACCGGCAGCGGCCCCTGGATGCAGGAGCATGAGGTGCGACCGCCGCGTGCTCTCCTGCACCTGAGCGGAGAGCCGGCAGCAGTCCGACCGGTCCTCGCCGTCCGACAGCCTCCGAGGAGAACGACAGTGGCCACCATCGCAGACGTCGCCCGCGAAGCGGGCGTCTCCCGCAGCACCGCGTCCTACGCGTTCTCGGGCAACCGCCCGATCTCGGCCGAGGTGCGCCGGCGAGTGCTCGCTGCGGCTCGTCGCCTGGAGTTCACGCCCAACGCGGGCGCGCGATCGCTGGCGACCTCGCAGACCCGGGTCATCGGCCTGCTGGCGCAGTTCCTCGAGGACGAGTTCGCCCCCGCGATGCTGCAGTACACCCTCGGCGTCTCGAACATGGCCCGCGAGCTCGGATACGACATCCTGCTGGTCACCGACGCGGACGGCACGAGCGCACTGCGACGCATCAGCGACTCCCGCATGGTCGACGGGATCGTCCTGCTCAATGTCGCCGTGGACGATCCGCGGCTGGACATCCTGCGCAACGCCCGGCAGCCCGGCGCCCTCGTCGGCCTGCCGAGGGACTGCTCCGGCGTCGACGTCTTCGACCTCGACTTCGAGGAGACCGGTCGCGCGATGATCGACCACTTCCACGCCCTCGGGCATCGGGAGCTCGTGCTCGTGTCCCCGCCCCAGCACGTCGTCGATCGCGGCGGCGCCTACGTCTGGCGCCTGCAGGACGCCGCTCTCCAGGCCGCCGATGCCCACGGCATCCGACTGCACACGTCGTTCGCGCCCTCCACCCAGCCGGACGTCGGCCGAGCGCTCGGAGATCTGCTCGACGCGCACCCTCGGGCGACGGGGCTGCTCGTCAACAACGAAGCGGCCGCAGCGGCACTTCCGAGCGTTCTGGGAGCACGGAGCACGAGGAGCCCGGAGGACGTCTCCGTGCTCGGCCGGTTCTCGGAGGAGTTCGCGCGCACCTTCTCGCTCCCCTACTCCTTCGTGGAGAGCGCACCCGACCGGCTCGGGAGCATGGCGGTGCGTCAGCTCGTCCGCCGGATCGAAGGCGCGACCGACACCGAGGAGGCGTACGTCGTGCGCCTCCTCGGCCCTGAGATCGTCGAACGCGGCAGTACGGCGCCTCCGCGTCCGACTCCCGCGGCCTGAGCGGACGACCTCGCCCGGGGGCCCTCCATCCACCCGGGACCACGACCACGAGGGCACGATGGTCGCCTTCGCCGCCGCTGCTGCCGTGACGACAGCCGCCGGAATCACCCGCCGCCAGAAGTCGCCGAATGATCGGCTGTCGGCACGGTCGTCCGGTTCGTCGTGTCGGACGTATGGATCCGCGACCGCTTCCCGCCGTCGGCGCCCCGGCCACCCGTGCGCTCGAGGACGCGGGCGTGCACGATGTGGACGACGTGAGGCGGGTGGGCCTCGACCGTCTCGCAACCCTCCACGGAGTCGGGCCGAAGGCGCTCCGGCTCCTCCAGCAGGCCCTCGACGCAGACGATCCCGCTCCGTAGCGATCCCTTCCCCGCACGGTCGCCTCGACCCAGAATGGTCGGAGACTCGGCGCGCCGGTTCCCGGGGGCGATCCGACCGCGGAGGCGGCCGCCGAGGGAACGGTGGTCGGATGAACCAGGAGGCGCGATGAAGGTCATGCTCGTGATGCGGTCCGACGGCAGCTACGCCGGGGGCGATACCCCCGAGGACTACGCGGCCTGGGCGGACTACGACGCGTCGCTGAAGGCGGACGGCGTCCTCGTCGACTCCGGACGCTTCGCCGACGCCTCCGGGGACGTCTCCGTCGAGACGGATCTGACCGCGGCGCGAAGAGAAGGCGGCACTCCGGCCCCGTCCCGAGCGGAGGAGCGGTCCGCCCTCGTCGGCTACTACCTGCTCGACTGCCCGACCCGGGACGACGCCGTGCGGTACGCCCGACGCGCCCCCCTCTACGGCTCGGTCGACGTGCACGAGCCGGCGCAGTACTGAGCCGCGGTCGCCGGTCGGGCGGCTGTCCCCGTCACCGCCGAGCGGGACCGACCGCTTCACCCGAGGGATGCGAATCGGGCGTCCGGGATCGGGGCGGCGGGAGGGAAGTGGTGTACCGTCATCGCCTGACCGATTCTCATCGGAGTGGTCGACCCGTCTCACCGGCGGTGTCGATCCGGGGCTGAAAACCTCCGGCGTCCTCGAAGCCCGGAGGTCCTCCCATGTCAGTGTCCCCACGAAGTACCACCGTCGACGGTGACGCGTCCCCCTTCGTCGTCGTGGTCAGCGCAGAAGCGCACCCGAGCGGCGCGGGGTCGGAACGGTCCGATCCGGCCACCTCGCCGGCAGCGCTCGCACGTCCGAGGACGGGGTACGGCGGAGCGATCCGGCTGGCGCAGGGCCGCGTGCTCGGCCCGCCCTCCTCCCCCGGCACCGAGCTCCTCTTAGGGCTGCTCTTCTGGCGCAGCCGCCGCGACGCCGAGGATTTCGCGGCGGAACTGAGCCGCGCTGAATCGACGTGGGTCGTGGACGAGGGGATCTACCGGTTCACCACCTCGGCGACGGCGAGCCCGGACGACGCGACTCCCGTCGATCCGGTGCGCGCTGCCCCGACGGCGGCCCACGAGATCATCCGACTGGCGCCCGTCGCGGGCAAGCAGGCATGGATGGCCGAGTACAACGAGAGCGAGACGCGCGGTCACATCAGAACGCTCGAGGGCTTCGTCTCGACGAGCTTCTTCCGCGACCTCCGGAGCGATCGGATCATCGAGTACGTGCAGTGGCGCTCGGCCGACGACCTGACAGCGGCGTTCGGGGACGAGCGCTTCGCCGAGCACTTGAGCGTGAACAGCCATTACTCCGACGGCGAGGCCTTCCTCTTCGGAGTACGGTCGACCGATGCGGCACCCGCCGATGAACCGCCCGACGGCTCGTCCACCCCCTCCGGGACCGACGGTCCTGCCGCCGCTCAGAGCCCCGAGGCCCGACCGTGACTCGACTCGAGACCGTTCACGAGATCCTCGGGCCCTGGTCGTTGGCCACCACCCAGCGGTTCTGGGAGGGCTTCACCCCGAACCGGCTCGCGTCGCAGCCGCAGGCCGCGGGCATCCGCTCCGCCCTCCTCTGCGATGCCGACTGGCAGCGAGTGGACGTCGTGGTCACCCAGGACGGGCCGTCCGCCCGCATCGTGGTCGAGGGCCCGGGCGACCTGGACGCCGCGACCGAGCAGGTCCGTCGGCTGCTGTCCATCGACATCGACGGGCGCAGCTGGCCCGACGTCGCGGCGCGCGACGAGGTCATCGCGGACGTGCAGGCTCGGCTCCCCGGGTTCCGGCCGTGCGGCTTCTTCTCGCCCTACGAGGCGGCGGTCTGGACGGTCCTGTCGCGTCGGCTGCAGATCCGGCAGGCGGCGGCGGTCAGGACGCGTCTCGCGCAGCAGCTCGGTGATGACGGAGCCTTCCCGTCCCCGGCCGTCCTGCGTGCGGCGTCCCTCGACCTGCCCGACCGCAAGGCGGAGTACCTGCAGGCGATCGCCGAGGCCGCCCTCGACGGACAGCTCTCCGGCTCCCACCTGCGCTCGCTCCAGCCGGCCGAGGCCTTCGTCCAGGTGCAGAGCATCCTGGGGATGGGGCCGTTCTCGGCCGAGCTCGTCGTGATCCGCGGCGCGAACTTCCCCGACGTCCTGCCGCGCAACGAGGGCAGGCTGAGCGACGAAGTCGCGAAGCGCTACGGCGACGACCGGTCGATCGACGAGATCTCCGAGACGTGGACGCCGTTCCGCTCCTGGGCGGCGGTGCACCTGCGCGCGCTCGCGGAGTAGACGGGCGACTCCCAGGGGCGGCCCACCGTCAGGACGGCTCCTCCCGCAGGCGCCCCGCGGCGGCCGCTGCCGCGGAGATCTCTCCGCAGTGAGTCCGGCGACGGACGCCACCCCGAAGGCCCGGGCGGATGATGGTCGGGTGAACCGCACCGATCGTCTGTACGGGCTCGTCGAGGAGTTGCGGGCGGTCTCGCCCCGGCCGCGGAGCGCGCGCCGTCTCGCCGAGCGGTTCGAGGTGTCGGTGCGGACCATCGAGCGGGACCTGTCCGCGCTGCAGCAGGCGGGTCTGCCGATCTGGGCGGAGCCCGGCCGCACGGGCGGCTACGTCATCGACGCGTCCGCGACCCTCGGTCCGGCCGGGTTCACGGTGGAGGAGGCCGTCGCGGTGCTGATCGGCCTCAGCGCGCTGCAGCGCAGTCCGTTCCGGCAGGCGGCCCGGACCGCCGCCCGGAAGACGCTCGCGGTCCTGCCGGACGACGTGGCCGCCCGCGCCGGCGCGGTCGCATCCCGGGTGCACTTCCTCGAGAGCGAGGAGGAGGCGGTCGTCCCGGCGGAGTTCGCGACGGCCCTCCGAGCGGATCGTGTCGTCCGGCTGCGCTACCGCGACAGCAGCGGCGCGGAGTCGGTCCGCGACGTCGAACCGCTCGGCTCGATCGGGAAGGAGGAGCACTGGTACCTGATCGCGTGGTGCCGGCTGCGGGAGGGGGTCCGGGCGTTCCGCGGCGACCGGATGCTGTCGGTCGAGGTGACCGACGAGCGGCCTCCGCAGCGCACCCTGCGAGCCGAGGACCTCGCGCTCCAGTACGGACGGCTGCGGTCCGTCGTCGACGACTGACCCGCTCCGGGGACGGCCGCCGCGGACCTCGCGGAGTCGCGGACGATCTTCGGAAACACCGACAGGACGGTGTCGCGACGACCGGCGAGCCTGGTGCCATCACCTCATCCCGGCCCTGAAGGAGCCCCATGTCGTTCACCTCCCTCCGCATCGTCACCGACGACCTCGACGGCCTCGTCGCCTTCTACGAGCAGGTCGTCGGCCGACCGGCCGAGCGCCCGGCGCCGGTCTTCGCGCAGTTCACGGGAGCGGGTGCGACCCTCGCGATCGCCCGCACCTCGACGGTCGCGATGCTCGACGGCGCCGTCGTCCCCGCGTCGAACCGCTCCGTCCTTCTCGAGTTCGAGGTGCCCGACGTCGACCGCGCCTTCGCCGAGCTCGCACCCCGGAGCGAGGACGTGGTGCTCCCGCCGAGCACCATGCCGTGGGGCAACCGCTCCGCCCTCGTCCGCGACCCGGACGGGAACGTCGTCAATCTGTTCAGCAGGCCCGCCGGCTGATCGGTCGCGTTCCGTCGGCCGCGCCCGCTGGGCCCTGCCCGAGTGGCGGCCCGACGACCGGAGTGGGTCGCGACGCGTTTCAGAGAGCCGTTCCCCGCCGGGACGGCGTCATGACGCGCTGCCGGGCGCTGCGAGCTCGCCCGTGAGGTACTGCGCTCGACCGAAGCCGAAGGACCAGTCCGCCGCGGTGTTCTCGACGAAGCCGACGACGAGGTCGGCGCCGTCGACGCCGATCTCCTCCAGCGCGGCGGCGAGTGCGGCGAAGAACGTCTGCTTCTCGTCCGTGGTGCGCCCGGTCTGAGTGAAGATCTGGATGACCACGACCTGCTCGGACCTCTCGATGCCGAGACCGACGTCGAGGGCGGTGAGCCGGCCGGGCTTGTGCTCGGTGACGATCTGGAAGCGGTCGCGCTCCGGGAGGCCGTAGACCTCGACGAGGGTGCGCATCAGCGCGTCGCCGAGTGCGGTGATCTGCTGGTCGGAGCGGCCCTCGATCAGGTCGATGCGGATGAGCGGCATGGTGATTCCTTCGGGTCCGGGGAGGTCGTCGCACCGTAGCGTGCGGCCTGCGCCGACCTCTGCCCCTCCCCTGCGTCTCCTCTCAGCCGGGCGGCGTCGGAAGGATCGGGCAGCCTCTCCTTGCTGGCGCGTCAGCGGGGCTGGTGCTTGCATGGCCCTCATGTCGACCCCGTCCGCGCCTCCGCCCTCCTCGCCCCGCGCGGAACCTCACGACGGTGCGATCTCGGGGCGGCTGAACTGGTTGCGGGCGGGCGTGCTCGGCGCGAACGACGGAATCGTCTCGGTCGCCGCTCTCGTCGTGGGCGTCGCCGGCGCCACGACCGCCACGGCACCGATCCTGACGGCGGGCGTCGCAGGGGTCGTCGGCGGTGCGATCTCGATGGCGCTGGGCGAGTACGTGTCGGTGAGCAGCCAGAGCGACAGTCAGCGTGCACTGATCGAGAAGGAGCGCGTCGAGCTGGCAGAGGATCCCGCCGGGGAGCTCGAGGAGCTCGCCTCTCTCTACCAGGCGCGGGGCCTGACCCCGGAGACCGCGCATCGGGTCGCCCGCGAGCTGAGCGAGAACGACGCTCTGACCGCGCATCTGGAAGTGGAACTGGGCCTGAGCGAGGAGGCGGTCGCCAGTCCGCTCGCCGCCGCCGGCGCCTCGGCACTGTCGTTCCTCCTCGGCGCCGCGCTGCCGCTGCTGGCGATCCTGCTCCCTTCGCCGGAACAGAGGGTTCCGGTGACCTTCGCTGTGGTGCTGATCGCCCTCGTCGCGACGGGGTTCATCAGCGCCCGGGTCGGCGGCAGCCGGGCTCTGCGGCCGATGATCCGCATCGTCGTCGGCGGCGCTCTGGCGCTCGCTGCCACGTTCCTGATCGGGTCGCTGCTCGGCACGTCCGGCGCGATCTGATGCCCCGGATCCTCGTCGTCGAGGACGACCCGCAGATGGGTGCCCTCGTCGAGCGGGGGCTGCAGGAGGACGGCTACGACGTGCATCTGGTCGACAACGGTGTCGATGCGCTGATCGCCTTCACGGCGGGAGACGTCGACGTCGCCGTCGTCGACGTCATGCTGCCGGGGATGACCGGGTTCGAGGTCTGCCGTCGGCTGCGCGAATCGGGCAGCACCGTCCCGGTGGTGCTGATCACGGCGCGGGACGCCGTCGAGGACCGGATCTTCGGGCTGGACTCGGGCGCCGACGACTACGTCACGAAGCCGTTCCACTTCGGCGAATTGAGCGCGCGGATCCGCGCGCAGATCCGCCGCCGGACCAGCGGCCCACAGCCTGTGGTGCAGATCGGAGCGCTGCGCCTGGACGCCTTGGCGGTGCGGGCGACCGTCCGCGACCGCCCTTTCGCGCTGAGCGTGAAGGAGTTCACCCTGCTGCGCTTCTTCGCCCTGCGGCCGGACGAGGTGCTGACCCGGACGGGGATCCTCACCGAGGTGTGGGGGTCGTCGGAGACGTTCGAGCCGACTCTCGTGGACCAGTACGTCAGCTACCTCCGCAAGAAGCTCGCGCTCGCCGATACGGGCCTTCGGATCACGACGGTCCGCGGCGCGGGGTACCGGCTGGAGCGCGCCGAGTGAGGCTGCTGCGCTCCCTCTCGATCCGCTCCCGGATCACTCTCGGCAGCCTCCTCGTCGCGCTGATCGGGGTCGGTGCGACCACCCTCGTACTGCACGCGCAGTTCCGCAGCATCGTGGTCGCCTCCGAGGTGACCCTCGCCGAGGGCGACCTCGCCCCGTACCTCGCCGATCTGCGTTCGGAGCCGACCGAGACCCCTGACCCGCCGGCCGAGGGGATCCTGATCTTCGCGCGCGCTCCCGGCGGTGCGGTCCCCGTCGACACGATGCCGCACGACGTCCACGAGGTCCTGGACCGCAGCAGCGGCAACGACGGCGCCTCGACGGTCGTCACCGACGAGGACGTGCGGTTCACCGTCGTCTCGCGGACCCTCGACACCGGCGCGGGCACGTGGGAGCTCTGGGCGGCGCGCAGCGGCGCCGGCAGCGACCTCACCGTCGCGGCCCTCGACCGGACGCTGCTCGTCAGCGCCGCAGCCCTCGTGATCCTGTCCGCTCTCGCCGCATGGCTGCTCACCGGCGTCGCCCTGCGTCCGGTCGAGCGGATGCGCCGCACCGCCGCCTCGCTCGGCGATCGTGACGGAGGCGAGCTCCCCGTCGGCTCGGCGACTGATGAGCTGTCGGACCTAGCGGAGACGCTGAACGCCTTCCTCGCCCGGACGCGGGACACGGCGGATCGGGAACGGCAGATGGTGTCCGCGGCCAGCCACGAGATCCGCACGCCACTGGCCGTCGTCATCACCCAGCTCGAACTCGCGCACCGGCACTTCGGCGACGCGGACGCCCTCGAGACGGAGATCCGCGCCGCCGAGGGGTCCCTCGCTCGCCTGTCCCGGCTGGCGACGAACCTCCTGGAGCTCTCCCGCCTGGACGCCGCCCCGCCGGTCGCGGCGCGCGCGACGGCGCGCGAGCTGGAGACCGAGCTGATGGACTCCGTCGACCGGCTGAGGACGATCGCCGGAGGCGCCGGCCCCGAGATCGAGCTCGACACCGCGATCGAGCGGGCCGATGCGCCCTACCCGCTCTCGGCGAGCGCGTTCTCGCGGATCCTCGACAATCTCGGCGCGAACGCGATCGCTGCGACGCCGCCGGGAGGACTCATCACCCTCCGTCTGCGCCAGCACGACTCCGGCCTCGAGCTGCACGTCGAGGACACCGGGCACGGCGTGCCGGAGGAGTTCGTGCCGCACGCCTTCGAGCGCTTCTCCCGGCCCGACGAGGCGCGCACCAGCCGCGACGGCGGCAGCGGGCTCGGGCTCGCCCTCGTGGCGGCGCTCGTCGACATCGCGGACGGCTCGGTCGCCCTCGAGAACCGCAGCTCCGGCGGAGTCGCGGTGACGATGGTGCTGCCCGAGCGGTGACAGCCGGGCCCTCGACGACCGATCGCAGGAGGCCACCGGCTCCGACGACTGATCGCTCCGGCGAGCGAGCGCACGCACTGACTCCGCCCGGTCGGCGCCTCGCAGCTCGGCGGTGAAGCGGGGAGTGGGCTCCGAGGACGGGCGAGCGATCGTTCGAGGGCTCACACGAACGCGTCGATCCGGCGGAGCGCGCGGGACAGGCGCGTAGCGTCACGAGGACAGCACCCCTCGACCGAAGGCGCCCCCGATGAACGACTGGCAGATCAACGGCCTCCCTCTCCACCCGCTCCTCGTGCACGCCGTCGTGGTCCTGCTCCCCCTCGCCGCACTGATGCTCGTCCTCGGCAGCGTCTGGCCCGCCGCCCGCCGCAGGTTCGGGATCTTCACCCCGATCATCGCCCTGGCCGCGCTGATCGCCGTCCCGCTCACCACGCAGGCCGGCGAAGCCCTCGAACGCCGGACGGAGCCGTCCGCGATCCTCGAGCTGCACACGGAGCTCGGCGATCACCTGCTCCCCTGGGCCGCCGGCTTGTTCGTCATCGCCCTGGTGCAGTGGCTCTGGTTCCGCCGCACGCGACGGAGCGATGACCACGCCACCACCCGCCGCCCTGTCGTCGGGATCGTGCTTGCCGTCGCAGCGATCGCCGTCTCCGTCGGAGCCACCATCGACGTCGTCCGCATCGGCGACTCCGGGGCGCAGGCCGTCTGGTCCGACTCCACCACCGGCACCGACCAGGCACCCGCGCCCAGCGGCGACAGCGACGACTGAGTCCCCGACGGATCAGCGCTCATGCCCCTGCGACGGAGGACGCGCCTCCTCCAGCCCGCCCCGCCCGCTGGATGCGCGCCCGCACCAGCCGCTGCAGCAGCGCGGGGTAGAGCTGAACGGCGATCGTCGACCCGAGCAGCCAGGCCGCGCCGCCCGTCGCACCCGTGACTGTCGCGGCGAGGGCGAGCGCGACTCCGACGGCCGTGCACGCGACGTGCACCGCCTCGGAGCGGCGGGTGTGCTGATCGAGAGCGGCCAGCCCCGCGCGCGTGCCGTCGAAGCCGCGCTCGCGGGTGACGAGGCGGTTCCACCCGACGACGTCGAGCAGCCGACCGAAGACGCCGACCCCGAGCGCCCGCAGCACCGTCGGCTCGCGGCGGCCCACGTCGAACCAGGACTGCTCGAGCGGACGGGTGCGCGCACCGAAGGTCAGTGCCGCCCAGCCGGTGAGGACCATCTGCGCGACCGCGGCGAAGACCGGGCGCGAGGGTCCGATCGCGTGCCAGGCGGCGGCGAGGAGGGCTGCCGCGACGGCGGTGAGGACGAGGGTCCGGACCACTCCCGCTCCCTCCTGCCCGTGCTGCGGTGTCGGACCCGACCACCGGCGCACGCCTCCCATGATGACCGCTGCCGGGCAGTCGCCGTCAGGCCGGTACCGAGAGGGTCGCCGTGAAGACCGGCCCCCGGCGGGCCGGGTGAACGACGTCGAGACGGTGACGGTCCCGCCTGCCCGGGCGAGGATCGCCCGGGTGATCGCGAGGCCCAGACCGGCACCGCCGTCGTCAGGGGCTCACGCCGGGCTGGGTCGACCCGCGCCTCACCAGGTCCGTAGGCAGGGTGATGGCAGCCGGGCGCTCCCCCTCGATCGCCTGCAGGAGGAGGCGGACCATCTCCGCGCTGATCCGCTCGAAGGGCTGCCGCATGGTCGTCAGCGGCGGGTCCGTCGTGAGGGCGACGGCCGAATCGTCGAATCCGCCGACGGCGACGTCCTCCGGCACACGCTTGCCGAGCCGGGCGAGTGCGTCGATAGCGCCTGCTGCCATGCGGTCGTTGGCGGCGAAGACGGCGTCGATGTCGGGATGCGCGGCGAGAAGCGCCTCCATCGCAGTGGCCCCACCGGCCCGTCCGTAGTCGCCGAACTCCACCGCCTCCGCACCGCCCACCTCCGCGCGGTAGCCCGCGAGCCGCGCGATCCCTCCCGTAGTGTCGGGCGGTCCGGCGATCGTGGCGATGCGCGAGCGTCCGAGGCTCCGCAGATGAGCGACCATCTCCCGCGCTCCCTCCTCGTCGTCGGCGGCGACGTAGCCCATGCGCTTCTCGTAGCCGACCGGCACGCCGCAGGCGATGGCCGGCACTGAGGATCTCTGGATGTCCGTGAGCAGCCGTGCGCCGACGTGGGCGGAGATGAGCAGGACCCCGTCGACGTGGCCCGCGTCGATGTAGGCGAGGGCTCGCCTCTGCTCGTGCTCCGTCCCCGCGAGGATGAGGACGAGGGCGACGTCGTGCTCCGCGAGTGCGGCTGAGGCGCCTCGGAGCAGAGTGGCGAAGTTCGGATCCTCGAAGAGCGAGCGCGCGTCCTCCGTGAGGAGGAAGGCCACCGTGTCGGTGCGGCTGCGGGACAGGCTCCGGGCGTGGGGATTGGCGCGGTAGCCGGTCCTCGTGATCGCCGCCTCCACTCGCGCGTGCGCTTCGGGGCTGACCCATCTTCCGCCGTTCAGCACGCGCGAGACCGTCCCGCGCGAGACACCGGCCTCGACAGCGACGTCCTGAATCGTGGGGCGTGAGGGCGTCCCGCCTCTTCCGCGCGAAGGCATCCGCGTCACTTCACCGCCCCGGCCGCCAGGTCGACCCGCCAGAACCGCTGCAGGACGAGGAACATCGCGATCAGCGGCAGGATCGAGAGGAGTGCCCCGGTGATGACCAGCGTGTAGAGCGCCGGCGCGGAGGCGCCCTGGTTGAGCAGCCCGTTCAGGCCGACCGTGAGCGGGAAGAGCGAGTCGTCGCCGAGCATGATGTACGGCAGCATGAAGTTGTTCCAGATCGCGACGAACTGGAAGAGGAAGATCGTCACCAGCCCCGGCAGGAGCATCGGAACGGCGATCCGGGTGAAGATCCCCATCTCCCGGGCGCCGTCGGTCCGGGCGGCCTCGATGACCTCCGTCGGCACGGCGGCCGCGGCGTAGATCCGCGCGAGGTAGATGCCGTAGGGGCTGATGATCTGCGGCAGCAGCACTCCCCAGAACGAGTTGGTCAGCCCCACCTCGGCTAGCAGGAAGTACTGAGGGATCGCGAGGATCACGCCGGGGACGAGGACGCCCATCAGCAGGACGGCGAAGACGCCCTTCCTGCCTGGGAAGTCGAACTTCGCGAGCACGTATCCCGACAGTGCCGATACCCAGGTAGAGGCCACTGCACCGACGCCCGCGTAGAGCGCGGTGTTCAGCATCCAGCGCCAGAACAGACCTCCCCGGTACTGCGCGAGAGCGACCACGTTGTCGATCAGATGCGAGCCGGGCGCGAGCGTGAAGGTGGAGAAGAGCTCGCCGCCGCTCTTCGTGGACGCCGTCACCACCCACAGCACGGGGAAGAGGCAGTAGACGGCGCCGATCAGCAGGATCGTCGTCGCGATCCAGCCCGGACGTCCGCGATCGGGGTCGCGGCGTGCGGTCCTGGACCGTGTCCGCCCGACGGCGCGGGCGGGGGCCGCTGAAGGATGCCGGGCACGGATCAGTCCTCCTGTCCGAAGGCTCGCTTCTGCACGACCCGGAGGAAGAGGAAGGAGACGGCGAAACTGGCGAGCGCGATCACGACGGAGGTCGCGGCGGCGGAGTGGATGTCGTCGCGGGTGAACGCGTCCCGGTAGACGAGCATCAGCGGGGACCAGGAGGTCGAGAGGCTGTTGGTCAGCGGTCGCAGCGTCGTCGGCTCGGCGAACACCTGCAGAGTTGCGACCATCGAGAAGAGCGCCGTCATCACCAGAGCGGGGGTGACGATCGGGATCTTGATGCGCAGCGCGATCTGCAGATCGCTCGCCCCGTCGATCCGTGCCGCCTCGTAGACGTCGGAGGGAATGGCCTGGAGGGCGGTGTGGATGACGATCATGTTGAATCCGACGCCGCCCCAGAGCGCGATGTTCGCGATCCCGAAGACGACGGCGCCGGAGGACAGGATGTCGGGGGCTTCCCCGCCCAGCCGCTCAATCACGTACGCGAAAGGCGAGACGGCCGGCAGGTAGAGGAATCCCCAGAGCAGCGAGGAGATGACGGCCGGTACGGCGTAAGGCAGGAAGATCGAGACCCTCGAGAACGAGACCGCACGGGCCCGCCTCGCGTCGAGGAGGAGAGCGAAGAGGAGCGCGAGACCGAGCATGCACGGGATGAGGACGAGCCCGTAGAGGAGCACCCGTCCGACGCTGGCCCCGAACTCCGGATCGCTGAGCGACCCGAGGTAGTTCTCGATGCCGGCGAAGACCTGCTTCCGGCCGCCGGAACCCAGGCCGAGCCCAACGGCCTGCTTCTTCTGGAAGCTGAGCATGACGGTGTAGAGGATCGGCGCGGCCATGAAGGCGGCGAAGAGCACGATCGCCGGTGCGAGCATCGCATAGGGAGCGAGTACTCGGGCGCGGAAGCCGGTGCCGAGTCGACCTCTCCTCGGCGGCGCGGTCGGGAGAGTCAGGGGTGGGGGAGCCATGCCGAGTCCTTCGGAACGAGAGCGGTCGGGAAGCGGCGCCGGATCCTCGCCGCCGGGAGGCGCGCGGCCCGATGGTGGACGCGGGCCGCGCACCGGTCACTCCACGGAGAAGCCGCTCTTCACGAGGTCGTCGGAGGTGATCCGCTGCATCTCGGCCACGGCGTCGACGAAGGCGGACCGCGTCCTCGCGGCGGCGGCCTTCGCGAACTCGTCGTTGTACGCGCTGAAGGCGACGTTCACGTTCGGCCCGTAGGTGAACGGAGCGACCGACTCGGAGGCGGCGGCGGCGATGTCGGAGAAGTCCCCCTGGGCGCTGAAGAAGTCGGGCGGGCTGCTGAGCGCTGCTCTCGCCGCCTCGGTCGCCGCCGGGTAGACGCCCGCGACCTCGGCGAGTGCCGCGACCGCCACCGGATCCGTGTTCAGCCAGGTCGCGAACTCGGCAGCGGCCGCGGTCTTCTTCGTCTGACTGGTGACTGCCGTGGTGCTTCCTCCCCAGTTCCCGCTGGAGGGGTTCGCGGCGTCCCACTGCGGCAGAGCTGCGGCGATCCACGCGCCTTTCGTGTCGGGGGCGTTGCCGCTGAGCACGCCGGGTGCCCAGACGGCGCTGATCCAGCCGACCTGCGAACCGTCGTTCAACCCTGCGTTCCACTCCGGCGTGTACATCGGCGTGTTGCCGATCGCCCCGGATTCGACGAGCTCTCCCCAGTAGGCCGCGACCTTCTCGGTCGGTCCGGCGTCGATGTCGACGCCCCAGCTCCGGTCGTCCGTCGACCACCAGGAGGCTCCGGCCTGCTGCGCGAGGCCGGCGAACCAGCCCGCGTCGTTGGAGGAGAAGGTGCCCAGGTGTCGGGCCGGGTCGGAGGCGTGGACGGCCTCCGCGGCCGCGGCGTACTCCTCCCACGTCGTCGGGACGCCGAGGCCGAGGCTCTCGAGGATGTCCGCGCGATAGTAGGCCATCATCGGCCCCGAGTCCTGGGGGATCGCGTAGACGGCATCACCTCCGAGCGTGACGGCCGACCAGGTGCCGTCGGAGAAGCTGCCCTCCAGATCGCCGGCGCCTTCGTCGGAGATGTCGGCCAGAGCATCCGCCGCGACGAGGGTGGGGATCTTCTGGTACTCGGCCTGAACCAGATCGGGGGCTCCGCTGCCCGCCTTGACGGCGGTGAGCAGCTTGGTGATGGCGGGGTCGCCGCCGTCCTGCTTGCTGACGGTGACCTGGATCTCCGGGTGGTCCTCGTTCCAGATGTCGACGACCTGATCGAGGTTCGGCGCCCAGGCCCAATACGTCAGCTCGACAGTGCCCGAGGCTCCGTCGTCGAAGCCGGTGGAGCAACCGGTGAGCAGGAGCGCTCCGGTGACAGCGGCGGCGCCGAGGGAGCGGATCCTGCGGAACGGGATGTGCATTCGTCCTCCTTGAAGAAGCTGGTTCGTCGATCCCCGGCGCCTCCGCTCGGGAGGAGGACGGCGGCGTGCCCTGTGAGCGGTTACAGTTAGCCATACGTGTATGGTCCTGTCAACAGTGGCGCAGCCACCCGCACCAGGGCACGACACTGGGACCGCGCACAGCCGAAGGAGACAGCTCGCATGACCACCGCTACCGGCGACACCCCCTCCGCCTTCCGCTACCGGCTCCCCGGAGCCGACGGGCGTCCGCTCCCCCGTGCTCCGTGGATCCCGGGGCGGCCGGGGCTGCGTTACGGAGGCGACTACAACCCCGAGCAGTGGCCGCGGGAGGTCTGGGCGGAGGACGTCGCCCTGATGCGCGAGGCGGGCGTCGACCTCGTCAGCGTCGGGATCTTCTCCTGGGCACTGCTCGAGCCGCAGGAGGGCCGGTACGACTTCGGGTTCCTCGACGAGCTGCTCGATCTGCTGCACGGCGCCGGGATCGATGTCGACCTCGCGACCCCGACGACCGTCCCGCCCGCCTGGTTCTGGAAGGCGTACCCGGACTCCCACCCTGTCACCCGGGAGGGCGTCACCCTGGGCCGGGGCTCGCGCGGCATGGTCAGCCCGAGCTCGCCCGAGTACCGGGCGGCGGCCGTCGCCGTCACGGAGCAGCTCGCGCAGCGCTACGCCGCGCATCCCTCGGTGGTCCTCTGGCACGTGCACAACGAGTACGGCGCTCCGGTCAGCGAGGACTACTCCGACTACTCTGTCGCGGCCTTCCGCGCCTGGCTGCAGGCGAAGTACGCGACGCTCGGCGCTCTGAACGCGGCGTGGGGCACGCTCTTCTGGGGCCAGGTGTACGGGGAGTGGGACGAGATCGACGCGCCACGGGTCGCGGCCACCGTCGTGAACCAGACGCAGCGGCTCGATTTCGCCCGCTTCACCTCGGACGCGCTCCTCGCCTGCTTCACGGCGGAGCGCGACGCGATCAAGCGCTACTCGGACAAGCCGGTCACCACGAACTTCATGGCCACCAACTGCCCCTCGATCGACTACTGGAGATGGAGCAGCGAGGTCGACCTGGTCTCGAACGACCACTACCTGGCCGCAGAGCGCCACGACAACCACGTGCTGCTGGCGATGGACGCCGACCTCACGCGATCTTTCGCCGGAGGGCGTCCGTGGATCCTCATGGAGCACTCGACGTCGGCGGTGAACTGGCAGCCGCGCAACATCGCGAAACGCCCCGGTGAGCTCGCACGCAACGCCGCGAGCCATCTCGCGCGCGGGGCCGACGCGGTCCTCTTCTTCCAGTTCCGGGCCTCCCGGTACGGAGCCGAGAAGTTCCACTCCGCGATGCTCCCCCACGCCGGGGCGCGGACGCGGGTCTGGAAGGAGGTCGTCGAGTTCGGCGCCGACCTCGACCGCCTCTCAGCGGTCCTCGGCTCCGTCGTCCGGACTCGCGTCGCGATCCTGTGGGACATCGAGTCCTTCTGGGCGCACGATCTGGAGTGGCGGCCCTCGGTCGAGCTCGATCACCGCGAGCGGATCGAGGCCTTCTACTCCGCGCTCTGGAAGCGCGGTGTCACGGTCGACTTCGCCCACCCCCACTCCGATCTCAGCGGCTACGGCCTCGTCCTCGCCCCCTCGCTCTACCTGATGGACCGGACGTCGTCCTCGAACGTGACCGAGTACGTCCGCGCCGGCGGCACGTTCGCCGCCTCCTACTTCTCAGGGATCGTCGACGAGAACGACGCCGTGCACGAGGGCGGCTTCCCCGGCGCCCTTCGCGAGGTCCTCGGCCTCTCGATCCCCGAGTTCCTGCCGCTCCGCGACGGCGAGGTCGTCGAGCTCGACTCCGGAGCGCGAGGAAGCGGCTGGACCGACGACATCGCCCTCGAGGGCGCGGTCGAGAGAGCGCGGTACGCCACCGGACCAGCTGCCGGAGGACCGGCGATCACCCGCAACGTGCTCGGCGACGGATCGGCCTGGTACCTCTCCACGCGGCTCCGGGGCGACGACCTCGCGGACTTCGTCGACACCCTGCTCACGGACGCCGGCATCACTCCACCCGCCGAGACAATGGAAGGGCTCGAAGTCGTCGTCCGCCACGGTGACGTCGCGGACTTCACCTTCCTCATCAACCATGCCGAGACGGACGCGGCGGTCGCGAGCCCCGGCACGCTCGAGCTCATCACCGGCAGCACCGTGGACGGGACCGTGGTCGTTCCGGGGAAGGGCGTCCGGGTCGTGCGGCGGGACCACTGAGGATCGACCACCTGCTTCACTCCGAGGTCGAGACCTCGCGGGAACCGCGGGTGCCGCGAAGGTACTCGAAGGTGCGCAGGGATTCAAGGGGACGGCCGTCCGCAGCGAACAGGGCCTGGTTGTCCCAGGCCGATCCGCCGTGACTCCCGCCGACGTGGACCGGGTCGTAGCCCGCGGCGCGGCTCGTCGCCCATCCCGCGCCGAAGCGCTCCCAGAGCGACCGGTTCGCGGCGAGAGCCGATGGAGGACCGACGGGCAGCCAGGCCGGCTCCCAGTAGAAGACGCCGATGCCCGTCGATCCGACATCGCGCACTGCTGCGACGACATCCCGGAGAGCCGTCGCCTGGCCCTGCACACTGATCGGGTACCGGCTCGAAGAGGGAGCAGTGGCGATGACGTTCGGATGCCCGTCGCCGTCCGTCAGGGTGTACGGCCACGAGGTCTCGGCGACCATCACCTTCTTGCCGTAGGTCCGTGAGACCTGGGCCAGCACCTCGGTGAGGTTCGCGGTCGAGCCGTGCCAGTACGGATAGTAGGAGCTCGCGAAGACGTCGTAGTCGACTCCGAAGCGGTGGAGCCCCGCGGCGATCGCCGAGTACCGCCCGACGGATTCCGGGTTCGTGAAGTGCAGAGCGACAAGAGCATGCGGCAGCACTTCCCGCACGGCGGAAGCACCCGCTGCGAAGAGCGCTGCGAGGGAGGCGTCCATCGATGTGGCGTCGCGGGAGTAGCCGGCCATCCCGGTGTTCGTCTCGTTTCCGACCTGAACGACGCGCACGTCGACGCCGGCGTCCTCGAACCTCCGCAGCGCGCTGACCGTGAAGCCTCGCACGGCTGCTGCCGTCGCCTCCGGCGTCGAGCCGGCCCACGACTTCGGAGCCAGCTGACGACCGGGGTCCGCCCAGAAGTCGGAGTAGTGGAAGTCGACCAGCACTCCCAGTCCAGCAGCCGTGGCGCGTCTGCCGACCTCGACGGCTCGCCCGACGTCGACGTTCCCGCCGCCGTAGCCTCGGCCGCGGTCATCGAACGGATCGTTCCACACCCTGACCCGGACCGCCGTGACGCCCGCATCAGCGAGGACGGCGAAGAGATCCGCCGGAGAGCCGCTCCTCTCGCGGAAGACGACCCCGCTCTCCTCGAGGGAGAGGACGGAGGAGACGTCGACACCGCTGAGGAATCCCGCGGACATGCCGTCGACGCGGCTCACGACGACCGGGACACTCGTCGAGGCGGCAGGAGCGACTGGGGCCGGTGCGACCGTCCCGACGGTCAGGCAGGCGATCACAGCGGTGATCGAGAGGTGGAACGTTCTGCTTCGTCGCATGGTCAACCCTTCCGAGCGGTCCGTCACGGAGGAGGAGCCCCGCCGCCGCGGTCACGATCGCCGACCATAGGTTCGAGCGGCCGAGGGAACAACAGCCTTCTCCGTACAGGCGCGGCTTCCACCAGAACTGGCGCGCACGCGGAGCCGTGACGACCCTTCCCAAAGGGCTTCACGACGATGAGCCGCTCCCCGCTCGCGCGCCGCATCCTCCTCCGGTCGCCCCGCACCGGGCATCCACCGCCGTCTCGGCAGCGCTTCCTTGACACCGCCGCCGGCCGGTCATCATCATGCAGTCACGACCGGCGGCGGCGCGCCACCGGCGTCCCGACAGGAACGGTGCACCGATGCCCACCATGCTCTTCGTCAACCTGGCCGTCGCCGATCTCGCCCGGGCGAGGGCCTTCTACGAGTCGCTCGGCTACTCGATCAACGAGGGCTTCAGCGACGAGAACGCCGTCAGCGTGGTGATCAGCGACACGATCACGGCGATGCTGCTCACGCGGGAGTTCTTCGCCGAGTTCACCAGCAAGCCGATCATCGACGCCACCACCTCGACCGAGGTGCAGCTCGCCCTCAGCGCCGACAGCAGGGAGGAGGTCGACACCCTCCACGGCAGGGCCCTCGCCGCGGGCGCGACCCCGGCCGGCGAGCAGGACCACGGTTTCATGTACTCGAAGAGCTTCGACGACCTCGACGGCCACCACTGGGACTTCGTCTGGATGGACCCGGCGGCTGCGGCGGGCGGTGCGCCGGAGCTGTCCGTCGAGGAGATCCGGGCGAACACGACGCACAGCTGAGGCACGACCCGTGGACGCCGAGCGGTCGACGTCCACGACCCGCGCAGTCACACTCCGTCACGATCCGGCGCGCACTCCCCTCGGCCTGACAGGCTCCCGGCATCCGCCTTCCGGGCGTCTGGACAGGAGCACACCGTGACGATCACTGCACCGGCGACCACCGCGACCACTGCTGCGGCGACCACCGCGACCATGACCTCCGCGCCCGCATCCCGCGCCTCCGCGGCGGCCGGCTTCTCCACGCGCCAGGTGCACGCCGGTGCCGCGCCCGACGGCGCCCACGGAGCGCGCGTCACGCCCGTGCACCTCAGCGCCGGCTTCGTGTTCGACAGCTTCGAGCACGCCCGCGAGCGGTTCGCCGGCGAGGACGAGGGCTACCTCTACACCCGCAACGGGAACCCGACCACCGAGGAGGTCGAGCGTCGGCTCGCCGATCTCGAGGGCGGCGCCGAGGCGATCCTGGTGGCGAGCGGCCAGGCGGCCACCGCCTCCGCTCTCCTGGGGATCCTGCAGGCCGGCGACCGGGTGCTCTCGTCGCGCCGCTTGTACGAGGGCAACCGGGGGCTGCTGGTGCAGAACTTCGGTCGGCTCGGGATCGGCGTGGACTTCGTCGACGACGCGTCGGACCTCGGCGAGTGGGAGCGGCGGATCGGGCCCGACACCCGGGTCCTCTTCGGCGAGCCGATCCCGAACCCGAAGAACGATCTGCTGGACCTCCCGGCGCTGGCCGCGATCGCGCACCGGCACGGGCTCCCGTTCGTGGTCGACAACACGCTCGCGACCCCGTACCTCCTCCGCCCGATCGAGCACGGGGCCGACGTGGTCGTGCACTCGACCAGCAAGTTCCTCGCCGGGCACGGCTCCGCCCTCGGCGGCGTGATCGTCGACGCCGGCACGTTCGACTGGGCGGCGCGCCCCGCGCTCTTCCCGCACCTCAACCAGGAGGAGCGGTCGTTCGGCGGCCGCAGCTGGACCGAGCAGCACGGCCGGCGCGCCTTCGTCTCGTACACGCGGGACATCGTGGTCTCCCGCCTCGGACCGACGCCGTCACCGCTGAACTCCTTCCTGCTGCGGCAGGGCGTCGAGACGCTGTCGCTGCGGGTCGAGCGGCACTCCGCGAACGCCCTCGCCGTCGCCCGCTTCCTCGAGGGGCGGCCCGAGGTCGTGTCGGTCGACTACTCCGGCCTGGAGTCGAGCCCGTCGTTCGCCCTCGCGCAGCGCCTGCTCCCCCGCGGGCAGGGCTCCGTCTTCTCCTTCACCGTGGCCGGTGGGGAGGCGGGCGCGGCCGCCTTCATCGACGCCGTCGAGCTGTTCAGCCACATGACCCACCTCGGCGACGTGCGCTCGCTGGTGCTGCACCCCGCGTCGACCACCCACGCCGGACGCACCCCCGCCGAGCGCGCCGCCGCCGGGATCCACCCCGGGCTCCTCCGGCTGTCGATCGGGATCGAGGACGTCGACGACCTCCTCCGCGACCTCGAGCGCGGGCTCGCCGCGGTGCGCGCACGCGCCCTCCCTGCGCTCGCGGAGGTGTGAGCGTGGCGCGCCGTCAGCACTTCGGCTGGTTCTTCTCCCGGGGCTTCGGACCGCAGGGATGGGGGCACCCCTACCGGGAGTGGAACCACGACTGGACGAAGCCCGGCCTCTACCAGCAGTCGGCCCGCGAGCTGGAGCAGGCCGGCTTCGAGCTGATCGTGATGGAGGACGCCGTCTCGCTCGGCTCCCCGGAGACGCTCGACCTGCGGGTGCGGGGAGCGTACGGCGGGCCGAAGCACGATCCGCTCCTCCTGGCGCCGTACCTGTTCGCGGCGACCGAGCGGATCGGGCTGGCGCCGACGATCAACGCCGGCATCACGCCCCCGTACCTCGCCGCCCGGCAGGCGGCGACGCTGCAGCACCTCAGCTCCGACCGCTTCGGGATCAACCTGGTCACCGACGTCGGCAGCGCCCGCCACGTGGGCCTCGAGCCGCTGTCGCACGACGCGGCCTACGACCGGGCCGACGAGTGGATGGCGGTCGTCCGCCGGCTCTGGCACAGCTGGGGGGAGGGCGCGCTGGTGGCCGACCCCGAGTCGGGCCGCTACGCCGACGGCACCCGGATCGACGCGTTCCGGCACCGCGGGGAGCACTTCCGCGTGGACGGACCCCTGAACGCCGTCCCCTTTGCGAACGGCGACCCGATCGTCGTCTCCCCCGGCGGCTCCCCCCGCGGGCTGGCCTTCGCCGGCACGCAGTCGGACGTGCAGCTCGCGCTCGCCCCTCTGGAGGCCCGGGCGGTCCGCGACTACCGGGCGCGCGTGCTCGCCGCGGCCGAGCAGCACGGGCGGACGGCGGACGACCTGCGCGTGCTCTTCGTCGTGAAGCCCGAGATCGTGTCGAGCCCGGAGGAGGCCGCGCGCGTCGTCGAGGCGTCGCGCCACCCCGACGAGGACGCGCTGCGGCGGATCGCGCTCGGCTGGTCGAGCGACCTGGAGACCGACCTCACCGGGCTGGACCTGGACCTCCCCGTCCCGCGGTCGGTGTTCGGCGAGCACGTCTCGCACGGCACCATCGCCGGCCTCTACGGCGGCACGGAGGACGCTCCGCTGCGGGAGCTGCTCATCAGGAAGGCGCGCAAGGGCCGCGTCGCCGAGCGCGCCGGCTTCGTCGGCACCGCGGAGGAGTTCGCCGACTTCGTCGAGGAGCTCGGCGACGACGGCGGCAGCGACGGGCTCCTCCTCTCCGGGGACCTGCACCCGGTCACCCTGCACCGGATGCTCGACGACCTCGTCCCCGTGCTGCGCCGCCGCGGGATCCTCCGCGACGAGCTCGCTCCCGGCGGGACCCGCGCCAACCTCTTCGGGACGTAGGGGGGTCCGCCCCGTCTCACTCCGGATCCTGCGCCCGGCCAGGCACCGGGCGGAAGAATCCGTGCTCGATCTCGTGGGCGAGCTGCACAGCCTCGACACGCGAGGCCGCCCGGTCCACCGCCGGCGGCCCGGCCTCATCGGGGGTGCAGAGGGAGCGGAGGCGCTGAAGGACGGCTCCTCGCCACTGTCGTGCGATGCCGCCCGCCTCGGTGCTCCGCCGTCCCACCTCGTCGAGTCCCCGCGAAGGCGCTCCGCCGTTCACACGGCGGCCCGCACGGCTTCGAGCGTCTCGAGGAGGAGGGGACGCGGCATGGCGAAGACGAGACGCACGTGGTCGGCGTAGCCGGCGCCGCACAGGCGTCCGGAGGTGAGCGTCACTCCCGCCTCGCGCTGCAGGTGCTGCGCGGGATCGGCGAGGCCGAGAGCACCCAGGTCGAACCAGGCGAGATACGTCGCCTCCGGGGTGCGGTGCCCGATCCGGGGCAGCTCGGAGGCGAGGAAGTCGGCGATGAGGCGCCGGTTGCCGTCGAGGTAGTCGACGACCTCGTCGAGCCACGCTCCGCCCTCCCGGTAGGCGGCCGTCGAGGCGATCACGCCGAGATTCGAAGCGCCGTGCTGCACCGCGAACCCGAAGCGCGAGTAGACGTCCTCGTCTGCGTCGTTCGTGGTGATCAGCTGCGCGGCCTTCAGGCCGGGGATGTTCCACGCCTTCGAGGCGCTCGTTCCGGTGACGGAATGCCGGGCGGCCTCCTCCGAGACCGAGGCGTAAGGGATGTGGGGGACGCCGTCGAACCGCAGCGGCGCGTGGATCTCGTCGGCGAAGACCCGCCCGCCGTGGCGCTCGACGACAGCGGCGAGACCTTCGAGCTCGGACCGCGGCAGGACCGAGCCCGTCGGGTTGTGCGGATTGCAGAGCACCAGGGCGCCCGCTCCCTGCGCGAAGGCCGCATCGATCCCGTCCAGGTCGTGCTCCCAGCGGCCGTCGACGATCGTTCCCGGGACCTCGATCACCTCGCGTCCGATGGCCGACAGGTAGGTGAGGAACGGCATGTAAGCGGGGGTAGGCACGATCACCGGTGAGCCGGGGCGGGAGAACTCGGTGACGGCCACTCCGAGCGCGGCCATGACATCCGAGACGGAGTGCACGCGGGCGGGGTCGACCGTCCACGCGTACTGCTCAGCGAGGTACTCCGCGGCGGCCTCGCCCAGCTCGCCCGCAGTCGAGGGGGACAGATAGCCCAGCACGTCGCCGGCCACGGCGTCGTGCAGTGCCCTCCGAACGGCCGGCGCCGTACCGAAGTCCATCTCGGCGACCCAGGCTCCGATGGTGCCGGGGCGGAGGCTCCACTTGCGGCTCGTCGGGCGGTCGAGTCGTTCGCGCGTGAGCGAGTCGAACAGGTGCATGGGAGTCCTCGGGGAAGCGGGCGGAGGGCGCCCCGCTGGTCGATCGGGGCGCCCGAGGCGGGGGCGGCTCAGCTGTTGTCGAGCGGGAGCCCGGGCGCGTTCACCAGGGCCTCGTCCACGGCCTCGTCCTGCAGGCCGTAGGCCGACAGCCAGTCCTGGTACTGACCGTTCCCGATGAGGTAGCCGAGGGCCTGGGCGATCGGCTCGGCGAGTCCGGAGTCCTTCTTCACAGTCGCCGCGATCAGCCCGTCGAGCGATTCGCCCGCTCCGGAGAACGTGCCGGCGTTGCGGGTCGGGTCGGCGCCGTCCTCCGAGATCCGGTTCTGGTAGACCGTCGTCGGGTTGGGCCCGAAGTAGGCGTCGATCCGGCCGGAGCCGAGAGCGAGAGTGACGGAGTTGGCATCGGGCAGTCGCGTGATCTCCAGGGACCTGCCCTCGGACTGCAGACGGGCCTGCCACTCGAGCAGGATCTTCTCCTGGTTGGTGCCGCTGCTGACCGCGACGGTGAGTCCGTCGAGGTTCTCGTAGTCGCCGTCGAACTCCCAGTCGTTCGAGGCGAGGACCTGGAACGCGAGGGTGTCGGCGCGGTAGGAGGCGAAGTCGTACTTCTCCTTGCGCTTCTCCGTGACGGTGATGTTCGAGAAGCCGACGTCGCTGCCTCCGGTGTCGATGCCCACGAAGAGGTTGTCCCAGGTGGAGTTCTCCACCTCGGGCTGCAGCCCGAGGACGGCGGCGACGAGGCGGCCGAGATCGGGCTCCGAGCCGGTGAGGGTCTCGGTGTCGGTCCCGGTGAACGCGAGCGGAGGGAAGCCTGCGGGGAGAGCGCCGACGCCGATCGTCAGGGTCCCGCGGTCGAGGATCTCCTGCGGCAGCGTGCCGCGGATCTCGTCGACGACCGGCACGTCGATGTCCGTCTCGGTCGCCGCTCCGTTGGAGAGGGCACCCACGGTGACGGTGGTGGTGCCGGAGGCGGCTCCCGGGGAGGCCGGGTCGGAGGCGGCGGCACCGGAGCAGGCCGCGAGGCCCGTCGTCAGCGCGGCGGCAGCGAGAAGCGCCCCGACTCTGGTCCAACGAGTGATGTGCGGTCTGGTCATGATTCGATTCCTGTGTCTGTCGTGCGGATGGAGAAGAGGAGGAGTGCGGGGGCTCAGCCGAGGACTCGGCCGAGGAAGTCGCGGGTCCGCGGATTCTGCGGGCGGTCGAGGACCTCGCTCGGGCTGCCCTGCTCGACGACGAGGCCGTCGTCGACGAACACCACCCGGTCGGCGACCTCGCGGGCGAAGCCGATCTCGTGGGTCACGACGATGAGGGTGCGGCCGCTCTCGGCCAGCGACCGGATGACCTGCAGCACCTCCCCGACGAGCTCGGGATCGAGAGCCGAGGTCGGCTCGTCGAAGAGGATCACCTCGGGGTCGAGCGCGAGCGCACGCGCGATGGCCACGCGCTGCTGCTGGCCGCCGGAGAGCTGCCTCGGATAGGCCGCCGCCTTGTCGGCGAGACGGACGTGCTCGAGCAGGGCGCGTGCCCGCTCGCGGGCCTCCGCGGGCGGCTGCCCCTGCGAGATCGGCGCCTCGGTGACGTTCTCGAGGATCGTCAGGTGCGGGAAGAGGTTGAAGCTCTGGAAGACGAAGCCGATCCTCGCCCTCTGGCGCAGGATCTCCTTCTCGCGCAGCTCCTTGAGCCGACCGCCGCGCAGCCGCACCCCTATCAGCTCGCCGTTCACGGAGACGAACCCCTCGTCGAGCTTCTCGAGATGGTTGATCGCCCGCAGCAGGGTCGACTTGCCCGAGCCGCTCGGACCGAGGATAACCGTGACGGTGCCCGCCTCGACGCGCAGGTCGACTCCCCGGAGCACGGTCCGGTCGCCGTAGGACTTGGTCGCGTTGTGGATCTCGATGGCGGCGGTCATCGCGCACTCCTCAGGCCGGCGAGCGAGCGCCGCACCCGCTGGAGGGGCGTGGGCGCGAGCTCCCGGTGCGCGCCGCGGGCGTAGAAGCGCTCGATGTAGAACTGCACGACCGAGATCGCCGAGGTCAGCACCAGGTACCAGATCGTCGCGACGACGAGCAGGGGGATGATGTCCGTCGGGTACGTGCTGCCGAGGTTCTGAGCGACCCCGAACAGGTCGAGCAGCGAGACGTAGAACAGCAGCGAGCTCGCCTTCAGCAGGCCGATGATCTGGTTCACGTAGGCGGGCACGATCGAGCGGAGCGCCTGCGGGAGGACGATGCGGGTGAACTGGCGGCGCTGCGGGATCCCGAGCGCCTTCGCCGCTTCGTGCTGCCCCTGATCGACCGCGAGCACCCCGGAACGGACGACCTCGGCGCTGTAGGCGATCTCGGACAGGCTCAGGCCGATCACGCCGAGGGCGAGCGGAGGCAGCAGCGACACCGTCGGCACCGACCACTGCGGACCGAAGGGGATGCCGATGCCGACGGTCGGATACAGGTTGCCGAGATTGAACAGGAAGATGAGGACGAGGATCAGCGGCACCGAGCGGAACAGCCAGATGTAGACCCAGCTGAGCGTCGACAGCACCGGATTGCCCGAGAGCCGGGCTACGGCGACGACGATGCCTCCGACGAAGCTGATCACGGCGCTGATGGCGGTGGCGAGGAGCGTCAGTTGCAGCCCCTTCAGGATCGCCGGACTGAAGAGCCAGGTCCCGACCTTCGGCCACTCCCACGACGGGTTCGTGAAGAGGGTCTGTCCGGCGTTCAGCAGGAGCACGAGGACCAGTGCGGCGACCACCCACCGCACCGGGTGGCGCAGCGGCAGCACCGGCCGCTCGCCGAGTCGGGCGAGGTCGATGCCTCCGGGAAGGGGGCCGGACGTGTCCCGCGGTCGAGGCGGCGCGATCGTGCCGCTCATGAGGCACGCCCCGTGACGCCACCGCGCAGGCGTGCTCCGCCGTCGGGCAGGGACGCGGTGAGCTGCGCGAAGGAGTCGTCGTGCGCGGTCCGGATCCTCGCGACGTCGAGCGGCCGATCGGTGAGCGTCCGCGCATAGCCGTGCAGGACGACCACCTCCGGAGGCTGGGTCACGTCGTAGAGCGGTGTGTAGCCCGCGGTGAGGTAGAGCCGCTGCGCCTCCGGCTGGAGCGGCCCGGTCGTGAGGTAGACGGTCGAGTAGCCGAGCCGGCGGGCCTCCGCCTCGAGCTCGGCGACCACGCGCAGGGCGAGTCCCTGCCGACGGTGCGCCGAGGATGTCCAGATGCGCTTGAGCTCGGCGGTCGTGTCGTCGAATCTCTTCAGCGCGCCTCCGGCGATCGCGGTGCCGTCGCGCAGAAGCAGGACGAAGGATCCCTCCGGCGGGGCGAACACCTCGCTCGGGTAGCGCGCGAGCTCGGCCGATGCCGGCTCGCCCCAGGCGGTGCCGTAGCGGGTGTCGTACTCGCGCTCGAGCTCGTCGAGCAGGGGCCGGGCCCGCGGGTCATCGGCCCGCACATGGACGAACTCGTCGGCCGCGACGGTGTCAGGCGAGGACACGAGCGGCCTCCTCGGCGGCCTGGGCGGCCGCGGCGTCGCGTCGAGCGACCTCCTCGCGCACCAGCGGTATCACGTGGCGACCGAAGTCGAGGGTGTCGTAGACGTAGTCGTAGCCGCGCGCCGAGATGATGTCGACCCCGAGATCGACGTAGTCGAGCAGCGCGGCGGCCACCGTCTCCGGCGTCCCGACGAGGGCGTTCGAGTTGCCGCGCGCTCCCGCGGCGACTCCCGCCCTGGTCCAGAGCGCGCGATCGAAACGGTCGCCTGCGGCGGCGATCGCGAGGAGGCGCTGCGAGCCGGTGTTCTCCGGCGCGGCGAGGCCTCCGGGGGCGGTCTCGCGGGTGCGCGCCTCGATGCGGCGGAGGATCCCCTCCGCCTTCTCCCAGGCCTGTTCCTCGGTGGCCCCGAGGATGGGTCGGAAGGCGACCTGGATGCGCGGCGCGACGTCGCGGCCGGCCGCCGCCGCCGCCTCCCGGATGCTGCGGATCTGCTCGGCGGTGTCCCGCAGCGGCTCGCCCCAGAGCGCGTAGACGTCGCTCTCGGCGGCACCGACGGACAGAGCGGCGGGAGAGGAGCCTCCGAACGAGATCTGCGGCCGAGGCTGCTGCACCGGCCAGACGTCGCTGACGAACCGGGAGAAGCGGTAGTGCTCCCCGACGTGATCGAACGGCTCACGGGTCGTCCAGACCTGCTTGACGATTCTGATGTACTCGGCGGTGCGCGCGTAGCGCTCGTCCTTGCTCAGGTAGTCGCCCTCCGCGGCCTGGTCCGCGTCCGACCCGCCCGTGATCACGTGGACGCTCAGGCGGCCTCCACTCAGCTGATCGAGGGTCGCGAAGGCTTTCGCCGCGACCGTGGGGTAGGAGACGTTGGGCCGGTGCGCCAGCAGCAGCTGGATGCGCTCGAGCCGCGACGCGATGAAAGCGGCGGCGACGGCGGGGTCGGGGGCTCCGGAGTGGTAGGCGAACAGGATGCGGTCCCACCCGCTGTCCTCATGAGCCGCGGCCAGACGCACCGTGTACTCCGGGTCGAAGCTCGCGCCGCTGCGTGCTCGTGTCTCGCTGCCGTCGTTGAGCGCGGCGATGCCGAGGAATTCGATGGGCACTCGAGGCTCCTGCCTGTCGGGGCGCACCGTTCTGCACGCCGTGGGGGCCGACGCTAGGGTCCGCGGCCACCCGGCTCCAACCCGCCGCTACACACTTCTTCACATCGTCACGAGTCGTCACAGAGCGGCGTCCTCACGGGGGAAGAGTCATCGTGGACGCATGTCAGCGCCATCGGACGGGACCCGCTCCCTCGTGATCGTCGGGGGAGGTCCCCGCGCGGTCGGGGTCCTCGAGCGCCTCGCCGCGAACGCCGCCGAGGACGCCCTCGGGCCGGCCGCGCTCGTCGTCCACGTCGTCGACCCGTACCCCGTCGGCCCCGGCCGGATCTGGCGCTACGAGCAGTCGCCGCTGCTGAAGCTCAACTCGCTCGCAGCCGACGTGACGATGTTCACCGACGCGAGCGCGACGATCGAGGGGCCGGTGCGCCCCGGACCCTCGCTGATCGAGTGGGCGGAGGCGGTGCGGGCCGGCCGGATCGCGCTCGCAGAGGGCGACGAAGCCGTGCGCCGCGAGCTCGACGGGCTCCGCGCCGACAGCTTCCCCACCCGCCGGCTGCAGAGCCTCTATCTGCGCTGGTTCCACCGGGAGGCGCTCGCCGCTCTCCGCCCTGACGTCGAGGTCCGCGAGCACGCGGCGCGTGTCGTCGAGGTGCTCGGCCGCGACGACGGTGCGCAGCGGGTCGTCCTCGACTCCGGCGACGTGATCGAGGCGGACCTGGTCCTGTTCTCGCTCGGGCACAGCGGCGCTCTGCCGACGGTCGACGAGACCCGGCTGGCCGGGTTCGCCGAGCGCCACGGCCTCGCCTACCTGCCGCCGTCGTTCACGGCCGACGCCGACCTCGGATCCCTCCGCGCCGGACGCGACGTGATCGTGCGCGGCTTCGGCCTCGTCGCGGTCGACCTCCTGGTGCTGCTCACCGAGGGCCGGGGCGGCCGCTTCGAACGGGACGACGCCGGCGGACTGCGCTACCACCCGTCGGGACGTGAGCCGCGCATCCTGATCGGCAGCCGCCGCGGGGTCCCCTACCACTCGAAGATCGGCTCGACGCTCCAGGGAGCCGCGCCCGAGCCCCGCTGGTTCTCGGCGTCCGTCGTGGAGGAGCTGCGCTCGCGACACCGCCCGCTCGACTTCAGCGAGGACGTCTGGCCCCTGATCGCCCAGGAGATGCTCTGGGGCTACTACCGTGAGCTCTTCACCGGGCACCCCGACCGGGTGAGCACCGACTGGACGCACTTCTCGGAGGTGTTCTCGCGGCTCGACCCGCGCGCCTCGGTCCTCACCGGCTCCCGCGGCCCGCGACCCGAAGCGGGACAGGGGTACGCTCTCCCCGCACTCGGGGCCGACGCCGAGCGGGTCCTCGGAGATGCGCGGACCCTGACCGCGCTCGTCGCGGACACTGTGCCGGACAGCCTCGACAGGCTGCTCCTCCCCGATCTCGACCGCCCGTTCGCCGATGTGCGGTTCGCCGACGGCTCGGCGCTGCAGGAGGCGGTGCGCGCCTACATCCGGGACGACCTGGCTCTGCGCAGCCGGCAGGAGCACAGCGCCACGATGGCGCTCTTCCTCGCGCTTCTGCGCAGCCACTTCCTCGTCGCCGATCTCACCGCGTCCGCGAGGTGGACGCCCCGCTCGCGGATCGAGGATCTGCACGGATGGTGGCTCAGCTGGTTCAGCTTCCTCGCGAGCGGGCCGCCCGCGCACCGTCTCGAGGAGCTGCTCGCACTCTCGGACGCGGGCGTCGTCGACTTCCTCGGCCCGGGCATCCGTGTGGAGACCTCCGAAGAGGAGGGCCGCTTCGTCGCGAGCGGCGGGGCGACCGATCAGGTCGTCCTCGCTGACGCTCTCGTCGACGCGCGCCTCCCCCGGACGTCCGTTGCGAGGAGTGACGACGCGCTGATGCGAGCGCTCGTCGCGTCGGGGTCGGCGGTCGAGGACCTCGTCGACGTCGGCGACACTCTCCTGTCGACCGGGAGGCTGCGCGTGCACCAGGACGACACCCTGCTGCGCTCGACGGCGGGAGGCCGCGTCGGCCGCCGGTACGCGATCGGCCCGTACACCGACTCGCCGTTCGTCGGCGCCTTCTCCCGGCCGGGCACGAACGCAGTGTCGTTCCGCGAGAACGACAAGGTCGCGCGCGCGCTGCTGCGCCGCCTCCGCGCACTCGACGACGAGGAGCTCGTCCGAGCCGGCACCCTGATCCGAGGAGCACGATGACCGCCGCCCCACCCCTCAGCCTCGCCGTCGCCCTCGAGGGCGCCGGCTGGCACCCCGCGTCCTGGCGCGAGCCTGGCGCCCGTCCCGACGCGCTCTTCACCGGCGCGTACTGGGCGGACATCGTGCAGCGGGCGGAGCGCGGCGGGATCGACTTCGTGACGATCGAGGACTCCTTCGCCCTGCAATCGGCGGACCCCTTCCTGGCCGACGACCGCACCGACGAGGTCCGCGGCCGGCTCGACGCGCTGCTGATCGCCTCCTACGTCGCCCCCCTCACGAGCCGCATCGGTCTCGTGCCCACGGTCACCGTGACGCACACGGAGCCCTTCCACGTGTCGAAGGCCGTCGCGACGCTCGACCACCTGAGCCGGGGGCGGGGCGGTTGGCAGGTCAGGGTGTCGTCACGCGTCGACGAAGCCTCGCACGTCGGACGACGAATCGCGGCGATCGTGCCGCCGGAGCCGGGCACGCCCCTTCTCGAGGACCCCGCGATCCGCGCCGTCGTCGACGAGCTCTTCGAGGAGGCGGCCGACGCCGTCGAGGTCGCACGGAGACTCTGGGACAGCTGGGAGGACGACGCCGAGATCCGCGACGTCGCCACCGATCGCTTCCTCGACGCCGACAAGGTGCACCGCGTCGACTTCGCAGGACGCTGGTTCTCGGTGCGCGGCCCCGCGATCACTCCCCGGCCGCCGCAGGGGCAGCCCGTCGTCGCCGCGCTCGCACACGCCGACATCCCGTACCGTTTCGCCGCGCGCTCGGCCGACGTCGTGTTCGCGACGCCTCAGAACGCAGCGGACGCCGAGAGGATCCTCCAGGAGATCGCCGAGGCGGAGCGCGGGGCGGGGCGCACGGGCGAGCGCCTGCGGGTCCTCGCCGACCTCGTCGTCGTCCTCGACACCCCGGCGGAGTCCGCCGCGGCCAGACTCTCGCGCCTCGACGCTCTCGGCCGACCGCTCACCGGCGACGCCGCCGTCGCCGCCGGGTCGGCCGCGTCCGTCGCCGACCGCATCGCCGAGCTCTCACGGCTCGGCTACGACGGCGTCCGCCTCCGACCCGCGGTTCTCGCCACCGATCTGCCGCTGATCGCCGACGACCTCGTGCCCGAGCTGCGCCGACGCGGTCTGCTCGTCGGGACGGAGGAGGGCCGCACCCTCCGCTCAGCCCTGGGCCTGCCCACGTCGATCCCGAACCGCTACGCCTCCGAGGAGCAGTCATGACGCGGCGACCGAAGCAGATCGTCCTCGCCGCCTACGTGGGCGGGGTGAACGAGCACACCCTGTGGGAGCACCCCGACGCCGGCAGCCAGGTCGACTTCTCGACGTTCCGCCGCGTCGCAGAGACCGCGGAGCGCGGGCGGTTCGACTACTTCTTCCTCGCCGAGGGTCTGGCCCTGCGGGAGCGCGCGGGGCGCCCGTTCGACCATGACATCGCCGGACGACCGGACACTCTGCCGCTCCTCGCCGCGCTGGCCGCGGTCACGGAGCACATCGGCCTGGTCGGCACGCTCAACGCGACGTTCAACGAGCCCTTCGAGCTCGCCCGTCAGATCGCGACCCTCGACCACCTCTCAGGCGGACGAGCGGGATGGAACGTGGTCACGTCCTTCGACGCCTTCACGGGCGCGAACTTCCGCCGCGGCGGCTTCCTCGACCGCGCCGACCGCTACGCCCGTGCCGAGGAGGCCGTCCGCGCGGTGACGACGCTCTGGGACACCTGGACCTCCGACGCCGTGCGAGCCGATGCCCCCTCCGGCGAGTTCCTCGCCGACTCGTCGACGGGGTCGTTCGCCGTCTCGAGCAGCCAGTTCGACGTCTCCGGCCGTTTCACCGTGCCGCGCAGCCCGCAGGGCCGCCCGGTGATCGTGCAGGCGGGCGTCTCTCCGCAGGGTCGCGACTTCGCGGCGTCGAGCGCCGACGTGATCTTCTCCCCCTACCACCGGGGACCTGAGGCGCACGAGTTCGCGCGCGACATCGCGGCCCGGGTCGCGGCGGCGGGTCGCCCGGCCGGCTCCGTGCGGATCCTCCCGTCAGCCGCCGTCGTCCTCGGCGGCACCGCTGCGGAGGCGGAGGAGAGAGCGCGGTGGATCCGCGATCAGCAACTCACACCGCGCACGATCCAGGTGCTCTTCGAGCAGGTCTGGAACCGGGACCTGTCGGGCTTCGACGTCGACGGGCCGGTACCCGATCTCGAGCCCGACCTCGAGGCGCCGCCGCTGATCGAGGGCCGCGCACTGATCCACGGTGATCGCACGGGGACCGTGCGCGCCTGGCGTGCGCTCGCTCAGGAGCGCGACCTCACCCTCCGCGGTCTCGCCGAGACCGTCTTCGACCGCACGGAGTACGTGGGCACGGCTGAGCAGGTCGCCGACCGTCTCGACGAGTTCGTGCAGAGCGGAGGCGGCGACGGGGTCGTCCTCGGATCGCACCTGCACCCGGGTGGTCTGGACGAGTTCGTCGACCGCGTCGTGCCGCTGCTGCAGGAGCGCGGTTCGCTGCGCACCGAGTACGAGGGCACGACCCTGCGGGAGAACCTCGGCCTGGAGATCCCCGCCCGGCCGTGACCTCATCCCCTCCGCCCCCTCTCCGACCTCCGAAGGAAGACCATGACCGACGCCTACTACGACCGCGCAGCCGACCGCCGCTACACCGCCGCCTACAAGAAGGAGACCCCCGACGTCCTTGCGGCGTTCACCGCCTTCGACACCGCCGTCTTCGCTCCGCAGGGTCGCGAGATCCCGCTCAAGTATCGCGAGCTCATCGCCTACGCCGTGGGCATCAGCAAGCAGTGCGTCTACTGCATCGACGGCCACGGCCAGAACGCCGTGCGCGCCGGTGCGACCGAGACCGAGCTCGCCGAATCAGCCTGGGTCGCGGCCGCCATCGGAGCCGGAGCCGCCTTCGCGCACGGCCGACTCGGCTTCAAGCTGACCGAGGACCACCCGCACTGATCGTGCCCCCGCCCCTGTCCCTCCTACCGATCGGCCGATCATGACGAACGAACCCGCCTTCAGCATCACCCTCACCCCCTTCGACGAGGACTACTCGCCGGCCCAGAGCTCCCGGATCACCACCAACTTCGCGAATCTGGCCCGCGGCGAGCGCCGCCGGGAGAACCTCCGGACCGCGCTGCGGATGATCGACGACCGGTTGAACGATCTCGTGCCGGGCGACGATCCGAGCCGCGGCCGCTACACGGTCGGGCTCGACATCGTCTCCGTCGGGCTGCGGCTCACCGCGGACGGCGAGGACCGGGAGTTCCCCCTGCTGGAGGTCCTGCGCACCCGGATCCTCGACCGCCGCACCGGCCGATGTCAGCCGGGGACACTGGGGAACAACTTCTCCTCCTACCTCCGCGACCACGACTTCAGCGTGCGGCTGCCGGCGGTCAACACCTCGCAGGCCGGCTTCACCGTCCCCGACGACTTCGGCGTCCTGCACGGCGCGCTCTTCCAGCACTTCCGGGACTCCGCGCAGTACGCGGAGCTCTCGTCGACGCCGCCCGTCATCTGCATCAGCGTCTCGACGAGCAGGACGTACCGGCGCACCGGGACCCTCCATCCGATCCTCGGCGTCGAGTACCGGCAGGACGAGCTCTCGCTGACCGACCGGTACTTCTCGGAGATGGGCCTCGGGGTCCGCTTCTTCATGCCGCCGGGCAGCACGGCGCCGCTCGCGTTCTACTGCGGCGGCGACCTGCTGGAGGACTACTCGGACCTCCAGCTCATCGCCACGATCAGCACGATGGAGACGTTCCAGAGGATCTACCGGCCCGAGATCTACGGCGCGCGCTCGGCCGCCGCCGACGTCTACCGGCCGGACCTGGAGCAGCAGGACTACGTGCGGCCCGCGGTCTCCTACGACCGCGAGGAGCGCGGCCGGCTCGCGGTCGAGCAGGGGCGGTTCGCGGAGGAGCACCTCATGAAGCCGCACGGGGAGCGGCTGCGGCAGTGGGCCGCCGGGTACGCGGGAGCGGTCCGATGAGCGCCCGCGTATCCTCGACGTCCCTCCCGCTCCTGCCCACATCGATCGCCGGCAGCCTGCCGAAGCCGTCGTGGCTCGCGCAGCCGGAGACCCTGTGGTCCCCGTGGCGGCTGACCGGCGACGCCCTGGCCGAGGGCAAGCAGGACGCCCTGCGCGCCGCCGTCCACGAGCAGCACCACCGGGGCCTGGACATCGTCAGCGACGGGGAGCAGACCCGGCAGCACTTCGTCACGACGTTCATCGAGCACCTCACGGGCGTCGACTTCGAGCGGCGCGAGACGGTGCGCATCCGCGACCGGTACGACGCGAGCGTGCCGACCGTCGTCGGCGCCGTAGGGCTCGAGAGGCCCGTGTTCGCCGACGACGCCCGGTTCCTGCGCGAGCAGACCGATCAGCCCATCAAGTGGGCGCTGCCCGGCCCGATGACGATGATCGACACTCTCTCCGACCGGCACTACGGGAGCCGCGAGAAGCTGGCGTGGGAGTTCGCGACCATCCTCAACGAGGAGGCGCGAGCCCTTCAGGACGCCGGAGTCGACATCGTCCAGTTCGACGAGCCCGCCTTCACCGTCTTCTTCGACGAGGTGCAGGACTGGGGCGTGGCCGCGCTGGAGAGGGCGGCGGAGGGACTCCGAATCGAGACCGCGGTGCACATCTGCTACGGCTACGGGATCAAGGCGAACACCGACTGGAAGGCGACCCTCGGGTCGGAGTGGCGGCAGTACGAGGAGTCGTTGCCGCTCCTCCAGCAGTCCTCGCTCGACATCGTCTCGCTGGAGAGCCACCACTCCCACGTGCCGATGGAGCTGATCGAGCTCGTCCGTGGCAAGAAGGTCATGCTCGGAGCGATCGACGTGGCGAGCGGGACCGTCGAGACGCCCGAGGAGGTCGCCGACACCCTGCGCCGCGCCCTCCGGTTCGTCGACGCGGACCTGCTCCTCCCGAGCACGAACTGCGGCATGGCACCGCTGCCCCGCGACCTCGCCTGGGGGAAGCTCAGCGCGCTGAGCGCGGGAGCAGCGATCGTCCGCGAGGAGCTCGCGCCCTGACCGGCCTCCGGGGAGACGGGTCGCGGCCGGCCCGTCTCCCCGGAGGTCCCGCCCGCCTCACCCCTCCGCTCGCGCCTCCTGCGCCGCGATGTCCTTCATCGCCAGGTCCGCCCGGCGGAACTGGTCCGTCTCCGGAAGCGCGAGGTGCAGTCCGGCGACGGTCGTGAGCGAGACCGTCACCTCGGCCACGGTCACGTCGAGGACGTGCCCGCCCTTCTCGCGGGCGTCGTCGACGTAGTGCAGGTGATACCCGGGGACCGACACGGCCTGCTCGAACTGCGGAGTGCGGAAGCCCGCGATCGTGCCGCGGGTGTCGGCGATGCCGGTGACGCTCTGGTGGGCGGTCGCCTCGATCAGGGGCGGGTACGGCTCGGTCTGCGCGCCCACGGTCCGTGTGCGGACCTCGGTGAACCGGCCGTCGATCCGCAGGGCGACGGGGATGTTCCCGCCGTCGACCGCGTCGTCGATCAGCCGGGTGAGTCCGGCGAGACCGGTCGGCTCCTCGACCGTGAACGTCGTGGTCGCGTGGAAGGGCAGCACGGCGGCGAAGGGCGTCCGGTCGTCGCCGTCCGCGACCTGGACGGAGCCGTCGCTGCGCAGGTGGTAGCAGACGCCGTCGACGATCACCATCTCGCCGTCCAGGTGGTTGAAGGTGCCCAGCCCGAGGTCGCCGTGGGTGAGCAGCTCGCGGATCGTCAGGTCCCCGTCGTACACCCCGGCCAGCAGCGCGGCCATGGTCGAGCTCTGGTAGATCGCGTAGTCGTCGGTCGAGTCGACCGTGTGCGTGCTCATTCGAAGGCGTCCTCGACCAGGTGGGCGGCGATGTCGACGTTGCGGCTGTAGTCCACCGCGACGTCGATGATCGAGACGCCCGGCTCGGCGAGGGAGGCGCGGAAGGCCTCCTCGAACTCGGCGAGGCCGCTCACCCGCCTGCCCGTGGCGCCGAACGCCGCGGCGAACTTCTCGATGTCGTAGTCGCCGAGCTGGACCCCGGACTTGCGGCCGTACTTCAGCAGCTGCTGGAAGCCGACCATGTCGTAGGTGTCGTCCCGCATGATCACGTGCGTGAACGAGAGGCCGAGCCGCGTCGCCGTCTCGATCTCCGTCGCGGAGAACAGGAACCCTCCGTCACCCGAGACGGAGACCACCGGGGTCCCGGGGCGCAGGAGGCTCGCCGCCATGCCCCACGGGAAGGAGACGCCGAGGGTCTGCTGCCCGTTCGAGAAGAGCAGGTGCTTGGGCTCGTACACGCGGAAGTGCCGGGCCATGAAGATGTAGTTCGAGCCGATGTCGCACGCCACGGTGGCGTCGTCCGAGAGCAGGTCGCGCATCAGGAGCACGAGGCGGGCGGGATCGACGGTCCCGGGAGCCGCCTCGGCCGTCCGCGCCGCGTCGTCGATCCGCTCCAGCTCGCTCCGGTGCCGGGCGACCCGGTCGGCCGCGTCCTCGTCGAGCTGCAGGCCGGAGACGAGGGGCGTGAGGGCCGTGACGGTCTGCGCGAGGTCGCCCTTCAGCTCCAGCGCGGGCAGGTAGTGGTTGTCCAGCGGGGCGTCGACGGAGTCGATGTGGACGATCCGGCGGTCGACGTCGCTGTTCCAGATCACGGGGTCGTACTCGACGGCGTCGTAGCCGATCGCGACGACGAGGTCGGACTCGGCGAGGGCGAGGTCGGCGGGCTGGTTCTTGAACAGGCCGACGCGGCCGAGGTAGTGGTCCTCGAGCTCGCGGGAGACGAGGCCGGCCGCCTGGAACGTCTCGATCACCGGCAGCTCCGTCTCGCTGATCAGGACCCGCAGGGCCGCGACGGTCGCCGGCTCCGACGCGCGGAGTCCCACGAGGAGGACGGGCCGCTCCGCGGTGTTGATCAGGTCGGCGGCGTGCGTGAGGTCCTCGGCGCGCGCCGGACCGCTCGTCGGCCCCGTGGCCGCCCGGGTGATGACCTGCGAGGTCGGCGCGGCCATCACGCTGGCCGACAGGACGACCGCCGCGGCGCCTCGGGGCTCGGTGACCGCGGCGCGGAAGGCGTTGCTGACCGCCTCCGAGACGTCGTCCGGATCCGTCGACTCGACCGTGTACTTCGTCACGGTGGTGAGGAAGGCGGCCGCGTCCATCGACTGGTGCGTGCGCTTGAGGCGGTCGGAGAGCTGCACGGCCCCGGCGAGCGCGACGACCGGGTCCTGCTCCGTGTTGGCCGTGAGCAGGCCGGTGGCGAGGTTGGTCGTGCCGGGGCCGGAGGTCACGAGGACGACGCCCGGGCTGCCCGTCAGCCGTCCCACCGCGGCGGCCATGAAGGCGGCGTTCTGCTCGTGCCGGCAGACGATCAGCTCCGGCCCCTCGTCGGCGAGGACGTCGAAGACCGCGTCGATCTTCGCTCCCGGGATCCCGAAGACGTACTTCACGCCGTTGGCGGTCAGGGTCTCGATCACCCGCCGTGCACTGCGCGTCTCGACGTTCGGCTGCTCCATGGTCCGCTCCGCTCTCTCCTCGGTTGTACCGACGAGCGTAGGAACGGGGGCACCCGGAGCGACCCGGTCAGATGACTCGTTCCCACCGGTGCATCTCCGGCGGCGTACCGATCGCAGTGACGGAGCGCTCGGGCGGGACACGCTCGGCTCCCCCGCCGACGGTCTGCTCCGAGAGTCGTCCGACGCTCGCCGCGACGTCCCCGGCCGTGATGGACTTGCCCGCATGATGATCTCTCCGCGCGAGTCCGCGCACGACACGAAGGCAGGCGTCTGATGGCCGAGGAGCGCGCGATCCTCGCGGGCGGATGCTTCTGGGGGCTCCAGGAGCTCATCCGCGACATGCCGGGCGTCTTCAGCACCCGCGCCGGGTACGCCGGCGGCAGCACGCCGAACGCGACCTACCGCCACCACGGCGACCACGCGGAGGCGGTCGAGATCGAGTTCGATCCCGAGCAGCTCTCCTACCGCGACCTGCTCGAGTTCTTCTTCCAGGTGCACGACCCGACGACGAAGAACCGTCAGGGCAACGACATCGGCACGGCCTACCGCTCCGTGATCCTCTTCCTCTCGCCTGAGCAGGAGAGGGTCGCGCGTCAGACGATCACCGAGATCGACGCGTCGGGCCGCTGGCCCGGACCGGTCGTCACCGAGGTCGAGCCCGCCGGCGAGTTCTGGGACGCCGAGGAGGAGCACCAGGACTACCTGCGCAAGCACCCCGGTGGCTACACCTGCCACTGGGTCCGGCCGAAGTGGGCGCTCGACGCCTGATTCCGGTCACGCGGGACGCGGGGCCCCGGGCTCCGCTCCCGCGGGCACGGCTCGCGTCCGGTGTGCGAAGAGCAGCACGACGGCGAGCGCCGAGAGCACGAGGGCCGGCGTCGGAGCCCAGGCCGGAGCGAGCGTCACGGTCGCCGCTCCGACGACGGCCCCGACCGCGAGGCTCGCGACGATGAGCGCCTGGAGGGTCCTCGACCCGGACGAGCGCTCGGCGAGCTCCTGCATCAGGCTCGTGAGCGTGCCCGTGACGAACGTGGTCGTCAGGCCGGCGGCGCCGGAGATCCGCTTCGCGAGCACGGTCTGCAGCCCGAGCGCCGCCGCGCTGGTCGCGATGAACGCGCAGTCCACGAGCAGCGATCTGCCGCCCTGCACCGTCGGCCAGGCGACCGCGACGGCGAGCTGGAGGACGACCCCCACGAGGGCGATCGCGCGGAGCGGACGTCTCCCGTCGCCGGTCGACGACGTGCGCGCCCGCGTCGTGCGGAACCCGGCGTAGACCGCTCCGGCGAAGAAGACGATCGCCGTGACCGCTCCGGCCGCGGTCGTCAGCCAGGCGGAGCGGGGGTACAGCCCCAGCAGCACCAGGTTGCCCGTCATGTTCGCGGTGAAGATGCCGCCGAGCAGGAGGAACGCGAACGCGTCGGTCGCGCCCGAGGCGATGGCCAGCAGCACCAGGGCGAGCCTGAGGCGCGCGGGGCCGGTCACCGCCGTCACGCGCGGCCCTCACCCATGGAGCTGCCGCCAGGTGACGATCTGCTCGCCGCGGAGCTCGTAGCTCCCGAAGCAGCGGAGCCAGTGGCCCTCCCCCGTGTCCGAGCGGAGGTGCAGGGCGTGCTCGGTGAGGACGACGCTGCCGGCGACGGCGATCGTGACGAGGGCGATCCGGATCTCGGTGAACGCCCGGTGGACCTCGTCGCACATCTCGAGGACCCGCGCCCGCCCCGCGATCTCCTGCGAGCTCGACGCGCTGTAGACGACCTCCGGATGCAGGAACGGGATGAGCTGGCGGCTGTCGCGAGCGCTCCACACCTCGAGGAAGTCGCGCACGACCAGCTCGTTCTCGATCATCGCGACGCCCCGCACCGATGCGTCCTGCCAGCTCTCGGCCATGGGTCCTCCCGCCGTCCCCGCACCGACACTCGTCGATGGCGACGAGCCTGCCCGAGAGCGCCCCGGGCGCCTACGCGTCGGATGACCCGATCTCCCCGCCGGCGGGCTCACCGCGCGTGAGCCGTCGCCAGCTCGCCCCAGTGCGTCGTCGCCCGGAGCGAGAGGGCGTCGCGCTTCATCGTCCACACCGGCCCCGTGCGGATGCCTGCCAGCCCGAGGCCGACCGCGGACCGGCCGTGGCGCTTGGTCACGGCGTCGATGGTGGCGCCGAGGCCCTTCGTGTCGAAGGCGGTGTCGAAGATCTCGAGCAGCGCGTGGGAGTTCCGGGGCGACAGGTTCGTGAGGATGACGCCGGCCCGCACGTAGCGCGCGCCCTCCCGCAGCCGCGGGCGCAGGGTGCCGATCGCGGCCCTCACCATCGCCACCGGGTCGTCCGTGGGGACGGGGAAGCCGGCCAGGCCGCCGGCGGACTCGTAGGGCGCGTCCGCGAACGGCGACGTCGACGCGAACACGCTCATCGTCCTGGTGACCGACTCCTGCGCGCGGAGGCGGTGGGCGGCGCGCTGCGCGTAGACGGAGAGCACCTGCTCCATGTCGCTGATCGTCGTCACGGGAGTGGCGAACGACCGGGAGAAGATCAGCTGGTCGCGGACGGTGCGGGCGGCCTCGAGCGGGATGCAGTCGACGCCGCGCAGCTCGTAGACGGAGCGCTGCAGGACGACCGAGAACTTCTTGCGGATCAGCGCGGGGTCCGCGTCGCGGAGGTCGCGGACGGTGTGGATGGACAGCTCCGCGAGGCGCTTCCCTGTGCGGCCGGCGACTCCCCACAGCTCGGTGACGTGCTGCGAGGCCATGAGCGCGTCGAGCTGCTCGGGCGTGTACCAGTCCGTGTCGCAGACGCCCCCCAGGCGCGGGTGCTTCTTCGCTCCGCCCTTGTTGACGAACTTCGCGAGAGTCTTGCTCGGTCCGAAGCCGACGCAGACGGGCAGCCCGACGTTCTTCGCGACGGCCGCCCGCATCGCCCGGCCGACCTTCGCCCGCTCCGCCACGTCGCCGTCGACACCGAGGAAGGACTCGTCGATCGAGTACACCTCCTGCCAGGCGGAGTAGCGGCCCAGCAGCTCCATCACGCGCGCGGACAGCTCGCCGTACAGCTCGTAGTTGCTCGATCGGGCGATCACCTCCGGGAGGCGACCGGAGCGGATGAGCGGCTCGATCTGGAACCAGGGCGTGCCGTTCTCGATCCCGAGCCTCTTCACCTCGTCGGAGCGGGCGACCACGCAGCCGTCGTTGTTCGAGAGGACGACGACGGGCCGGCCCGCGAGCCTCGGATCGAACAGCCGCTCGCAGGAGACGTAGAACGAGTTCACGTCGACCAGGGCGATGCGCCGCTCAGAGCGCACGGTGCAGCCGGTGGAGGCAGACGGTGACGACGCCCCACACCTGGAGGTCGCTCAGCTCGGCGACGTGGATCGGCGGGTACTCCGGGTTCTCGGCCCGCAGCACCACTCCCCCGGGGTGCAGCTCGAGGCGCTTCACGGTCAGCTCGCCGTCGAGGATCGCGATGACCACGCTCCCGTGCGTCGGCGTGATCGACCGGTCGACCACGAGCTCGTCGCCGTCGCTGATGCCCGCGCCGACCATGCTCTCGCCCGAGACACGGACGATGAACGTCGACGTCCTGTCGCGGATCAGGTGGTCGTTGAGGTCGAGGGACCCGTCGAAGTAGTCCTGCGCCGGCGACGGGAACCCCGCCGCCACGGCCTCGCTGGTGACGAGGAAGGTGACGGCGACGGCGTCCGAGGCCGGGGTCGCGATGCGCTCCACGACGGTCACGCCCATGGTCGGCTCCCTCCTCGTCGCATCGAACATGTGTTCGAACGCGTCCGAGTGTAGGTCGGGGGCACCGACATTCGGGAGGCGCTCGGCGCCGTCCTCGATCGCCGGCGGGGACGATCATCGGCGATGCCGCCGGTCGCCGGGAGGAGTGGCGCGTCGGCCGACGCGAGCCCAGCCTCCCTGGAGCCTTCTCCGGCACGATCCGACCTCATCCCCTCGGAAGGAGCCCCTCCCATGCGCGCATCCCGTCCTCTTCCCGGCGACCCCTGGCCGTCGCAGATGGTCATCACGGTCGAGGACAACCCCTCGGCGCTGCTCGAGCTCCTCTGGATCCGCGAAGCGTGGGGCTTCACTCCGGCGGTCGACGGGCCTCCGCCGCTCGAGCGGTCCCCGGAGCGGGTCGGGTCGGCGGAGCCCGGCGCCGACGAGCAGCGCGCCTGGCCTCAGCTGTGGCAGGACTGCGTCGAGCATCTGGCGGTCGAGACCGGCCCGCTCCTCCGGCAGCTCTCCAGCACCGCCGACGGATCCCCCGAGCGCGCACGCCTCCTCGACCTCGCGCGCGGCCCCGGCTGGCGGGAGCGCTTCGGCGACGACTCCCTCGGAGCGCCTTTCAGCGCCTGGCACGGCGAGCTGCGATCCACCCGGATGGACGCGCGGGACGTCCCGCTGGACGCCGCCCCCGAGCGGCGCTGCCTCGGCTCCCTCGTCCCCGCCTGGGAGGCCGGACTGAGGACGGTGGTCACCCTCCCCTGCCGCAGCGAGTACACCCGCGCCGTCTCCGGCTCGGTGCTGATCCTGACCGACAGCGACCACCGGGACCCGGACCGCTACGCCGCCGCGCTCCGACGGTTCGCCGACGGCTCGCCGGAGTGACGGGGCACGGATCTCCGGATCGGATGAACGCTCGCGCGCTCCGGACGGTATCCCCCTCCGAGCCGCCGATCTCCGGCGACCGCAAGTCTCGAGGAGTGCACGATGACCAGGAACATCAGAGTCGGTATCGCAGCTGTCGCCGTCGCGGGCGTGATGGCGGTGGCACCCGTGCTCGCCGGTGCGAGCAGCGTCGCTCCGGCCGCGGCGACCAGCGACTCCAGCAGCGCGTCGGACAGGAACCTGATCAACGCGGTCCGCTCCGTGGCGGCGAAGCTGCGGGTCGTCGGACTCTCCGACGGCGGCACGAAGCTCGTGCAGTTCAACCCGACCAAGCCCGGCAAGGTCACGAACCGCGTCGCCGTCACCGGCCTCACCGGCGGCGACACCGCGCTCATCGGCATCGACTACCGGGTCCAGGACGGCGCCCTCTACGGCGTCGGGGACAACGCGGCGAGCGCCGGCGTCTACTCCATCAACCCGTCCACCGGCGCGGCCACCCAGGTGACCCGTCTCACCGTGGCGCTGAGCGGCACCTCCTTCGGCGTCGACTTCAACCCCGCCGCGAACGCGCTCCGCGTGGTCAGCGACACGGGCCAGAACCTCCGTCAGCCGTTCGCCACCGCGGGCGCCGCGACGGTCGCCGACGGCACGCTCAGCTACGCCGCGCCCGCCGTGGCCACCGGTGTCGCCGGGGCCGCGTACACGAACAACGACCTCGACGCGAACAGCGCGACCACCCTGTTCGTCCTCGACACGGCCCTCGACCAGATCGCCATCCAGTCCCCGGCCAACGCCGGCACCCTGGCGCCGACCGGGAAGCTCGGCCTCGACGCAGCGGGTGCGACCGGCTTCGACATCTACTCCGTCCTCCGCAACGGCAGCTCCATCGGCTCGGTCGGCCTCGCCGCCGTCAACGGGTCGCTCTACGAGATCGGACTGCTGAACGGCACGGCGACTCCGCTCGGCGCCATCGGCGCGAACGTCACGGACATCGCCGTCCCGCTCGTCCAGCGCTGACCCGAAAGGCTCCCGGCGACCGCGCCCCTGCCGACCGACGCTCCCGGTGAGCGCCGGTCGGCAGGACGCCGGTCGGCAGGACGCTCCGGCGGGCCGCCGCGACCGAGAGCACTCGTCGGAAAGTTCACTCAGCTATGCATCACCGTTCACCCACCGACGCGGCGATCAGGAGTGAGATGAGCGTGCCCCTTTCCGGGGTCTCACCTCTCAAGGAGTCCACGACGTGACACGACTGTTCCGCTCCGCGAACCGCGGACGCTCCGCTCTGGCCCTCTCGGCCGCTGCTCTGGTCTGCGCCGCCGCCCTGGCCGCACCCGGCGCCGCCACTGCCGTCGGTGCCGCCGACCTCTCCGCCACCGGCGGAGCGGCCCGCATCTCCCCGGTCGACGCCGACCTCTCCGACTCGCTGCGCGCAGCGGTGAAGGAGCAGGACGCGAAGAACGTCATCCTCCTCATCGGGGACGGCATGGGCGATTCGGAGATCACCGTCGCTCGCAACTACCAGTACGGAGCGGCCGGCCGCTTCCCCGGGATCGACGCCCTGCCGATCACCGGCCAGTACACGACCTACTCGCTTTACCGCGCGGACGACCCGGCGACGGGCGCCGTCAAGGGCGCCCCGGACTACGTGCCCGACTCCGCCGCCACCGGCAGCGCCTGGGCCACCGGCACCAAGACCTACGACAACGCCATCTCGGTCGACATCGACCAGCAGCGCAAGGACACCCTCCTCGAGATCGCGAAGGCGAACGGCCTGAAGACCGGCAACGTCACCACCGCCGAGATCCAGGACGCCACCCCGGCCGTGCAGGCCGCCCACGTCGACGCCCGCAGCTGCTACGGACCCGACAGCGCGAGCTGCGGCGACGACGCGCTGGAGAACGGCGGACTCGGCTCGATCAGCGAGCAGATCCTCGACACCCGCGCCGACCTGACCCTCGGCGGAGGGTCGGCCAGCTTCGCGCAGGTCGCGCGCGCCGGCGACTGGAGCGGTGAGCCGCTGTTCCAGCAGGCCGCGGAGCGCGGCTTCCAGGTGCTCGGGGACGCCACGACTCCCGCCACCGCCGCGCAGCTCGACGCGCTGACCGTCGCCGACCAGGACGCGCCCGTGCTCGGACTGTTCAACTCCGGCAACCTGCCCGTCCGCTACGCGCCCACCCCGGCGACGGTCGGCGGAGCGGACGCCGCCCCGCAGACCTGCGCCGCGAACCCCGACCGTCCGGCCGAGCAGCCGACGCTCCGCTCCATGACCGAGAAGGCGATCGACCTCCTCGACACCGGCGACAAGGGCTTCTTCCTCCAGGTCGAGGGCGCGAGCATCGACAAGCAGGACCACGCCGCGAACGCGTGCGGCCAGATCGGCGAGACCGTCGACCTCGACGAGGCCGTCCAGGCCGCGCTCGCGTTCGCCGAGGCGGACGGGAACACCCTCGTCATCGTCACCGCCGACCACGCCCACTCCAGCCAGATCGTCGACTCGACCCCGCCGACCTCGCTCAGCACCGCGCTGAAGACCGCCGACGGCAGCACCATGAAGGTGTCGTACGGCACGGCCGCCGAGGGCGGATCGCAGCAGCACACCGGAACGCAGCTGCGCATCGCCGCCTACGGGCCGGGCGCGGCGAACGTCGCCGGGCTCACCGACCAGACCGACACGTTCTTCACCATCACGAACGCGCTCGGAGTGGACCGCGACATCCGCTCGATGAGCTTCGGAGCCACCGCCGAGCTCTCCGGCTCGTCGTTCACCCCCGGAGCCGACGTCACCCTCACCGCGAAGGGCTTCAACGGGGACACGCAGCTGATCGGCTCCGCGCCCCTCTTCACGGACCGCACCGCGACCCGCGACCTCGCCGGCGGCGGCCTCACCGTCACGGCGAAGGCGCCCACCACGCCCGGCGACTACAGCGTCACGGTGACCGGCGACCAGACCGGCAAGGCGATCACCCTGCCGTTCACCGTCACCGAGCGCCCGAAGTCGAGCACCCCCATCACCGACAAGGTCAAGGACCTCGGCGGGAAGCTGATCGACAAGATCCGCCAGCACTGAGCACTCGTCGGCCCGGCTCCTCTGGAGGAGCGCGGGCCGACGGAGTCGCAGGAAGGGCCGTCCCTCGGGGCGGCCCTTCCTCGCGTCCGGGGGGATCGGCACAACCGAGCGGGCCGGGTGAGCCCGCCGTTCGATCAGGACGCGTCGGCTCCCGGCGACTCGCGACGCGGCACGGCCCCCGCGCGATGCACGATCGAGCGGATCAGCGCTTCGAGCAGGAGCGGCGCCCCGGCGAGCGCCACCGAGGCGGCGACGACCGACTCCGTCCAGGGCGTGGTGTCGTACGACTGAGAGCCGACGAGCGCGGGAGCGATCGCGAACGTCGCGACGAGGTAGCCGGGCAGCGTCGATCCGATCAGGAGGACGAACGACGCTGCGCGGAGGGGCGACGTCCTCGCCACGAGGACCGCGAGCGCGAGAAGAGCGGTGGGCGCGACCAGTCCCAGCACGACCGCCGGGAGCATCGCCTGCAGGATCGTCGGTGCGCCGAGGATCCCGGACAGGACCGCGTGCAGGCCGAGGCAGCCGAACGCCGCGGCGACCACGGTCCGCATCACCGCGACCGGGCGCCGCCGTCCCGGACCGACCGCGGCGAGGACGGCGAGAGCGACGAGGAGGTGCCCGATCCCGAGCAGCTGCGCTGCCGATCCGACGTTCTCCCACGGATCGGCGGGCCACGAGTAGTCGTACCGGTGGTCCTCGATCGCCTGCTCGCCCAGGATCGGTCCGGCGACGGCCCAGCGCTGGACGGCCGCGAGCTGCTGCAGCCCGGCCGAGGCGAGCAGCAGGGCGCCGGCCACGAGGATCCGGCTCGAGCTCCGCTCTCGGGCTCCGGGACGTCCTGACTCCGCTGCTGTCATGCGGCCACGGTAGGGGCCGGGCCGTCCGGCACGGGTGGCCGGGAGGAGAACGTCTCGCCGCGATCGGTCCGCGCGAGACGCCTGCGCGCGATCCGGCGGGACCGCCCCCGGGCACCGGTGGGGGATGCTCCGCGGGGGACGAGACGAGGCCACCGCGTCCTCCGCGCACCGGCCCCTGCCCTGTTGCGGACATGTCCGCTAGAGGCTGTTGTCGGCGGTGGGACCGGGTGCCACTGTTCGGAGACGGCCGCCCACGGTCGACCCGATCGAAGGCTCCAGCATGCGCTCTCCCTCCGCCTCCCGCCCGACCGACCCGGACGCCGGCACGGCCCACTCGACCCCTGAGCAGAGGACGAGGCCTCGGCCGGCGCTCGGCCTGCTCGCGCTGACGGCGACCGTCGCGCTCCTCCTCGGGACCACGGCTCCCCTGTCCGCGGTCGCCGCGGCTCCCGCTGCGACCGGTGTCGTCGGCTGGGGTGACGACTCCAGCGGGCAGGTCGCTGCGCCTGCTGGGCTCACCGACGCGACGGCGATCGCCGCGGGCGGCTCCCACAGCCTCGCCCTGCGCAGCGACGGCACCGTCGCCGCCTGGGGCGAGGACAGCAGCGGGCAGGCCACCGTGCCGACCGGTCTGGACGACGTCGTCGCCGTCGACGCCGGCGTGAACCACAGCCTCGCCCTGCGGAGGGACGGGACCGTCACCGCCTGGGGCGACGACGGCGACGGGCAGGCCACGGTGCCGGACGGGCTCGCCGACGTCACCGCCATCGCTGCCGGCGGCTACCACAACCTCGCCCTGCACGGGGACGGGACCGTCACCGCCTGGGGATACGACTTCTACGGCCAGGCGACCGTTCCGGACAGGCTCAGCGGAGTCGTCGCCATCGCCGCCGGCCGCTTCCACGACCTCGCGCTGCACCGCGACGGCACCGTCACCGCCTGGGGAGACGACGCCTTCGGGCAGACCGACGTGCCCGCGGGACTCACCGGCGTCACCGCCCTCTCCGCCGGAGCCTCCCACAGCCTCGCGCTGCGCTCGGACGGGACCGTCGTCGCTTGGGGCAGCGACAGCGACGGCCAGTCCGACGTCCCCGACGGCCTCGCGGACGTCACCGCCGTCGCCGCCGGCGGGTACCACAGCCTCGCTGTGCGCCGCGACGGCACCGTCACCGCCTGGGGCTACGACGGCTTCGGCGAGGCCTCCGTGCCGGCGGGACTCACCGGCGCCACCGCCGTGTCCGGCGGCAGCTTCCACAGCCTCGCCCTCGGCGCTCGGCCCGTCTTCACGGCCGACGCCCCTCCGGCGACGGCGCCTCTCGGAACGCCCTTCTCCTACACGTTCGCCACCGGCGGCGCGTCGACGTTCGAGCTCGCGTCCGGGTCCCTCCCGGCCGGCCTGACCCTCACCTCCGCGGGCGTCCTCTCCGGCACCCCGACCGTCGAGGGGGCGTCCTGCTTCACCGTGTCCGCCCGCACCACCTTCGGCACCACCACCGGCGCGCCGCACACCCTCACCGTCGGACCGGCGGCGACCGCTCCGACCCTCTCGGGGACGGCCGCGGCCGGCGTGGTCGGCTCCGCCTACGACTTCACGTACACGGCGACCGGATCCCCGGCGCCGGTCGTCACCGTCGCGTCGGGCACTTTGCCTCCCGGGCTCGCCCTCGACGGCTCAGGCCGCCTCACCGGCACCCCGACCACCGCGGGGACGTACGGCTTCACCCTCCGCGCGGTGAACCCGGCGGGCACCGTCGAGGCGGCGAGCACGCTGACCGTCTCTCCGCAGAAGGCGACCACGAGGGCCGACCTGCGCGTCGACGTCTCCGCTCCGACCACCGCGGTGAAGGGGAGGACGTTCACGTACACGCTCATCACGAAGAACGCCGGACCCTCCACGTCGGCGTCCGTCTTCTCGAAGGTGGTCCTCCCCCCGACCGTGCAGTTCGTCTCCGCCACGGGCTCGTACAGCCGCATCGGGAGCATCGTGATCTTCCCGCGCTCGAGTCTCGCGAACGGGCAGACCGTCACCGAGAGGATCACCGTCACGGCCACGCGCACCGGCACCGCGACCGCCTTCGCCGCCGCGTTCTCGGTCAGGACACCGGACCCGTCGATGCGCAGCAACGCCGACACCGCCGCGACGACCGTCCGCTGACGGCGGGCGCAGGAGGACGGCGGGCGGGCCTCCGGGATCGCCCGCCGTCTCGATCCACGAGGTACGGATGCACCCGGAATCCCCGTTCACCGGCGCCCGACCCGCGGAGGGGGCGCCCGGCTAGAGCACGTCGGCGATCGCGGCGAAGGTCCGGTCAGGGTCCTCGAGCTGCATGTCGTGGTGCACGCCCGGGAGCCGGCGCACCTGCCAGCCCCGCTGCTCGAGCCGCGCGGCCAGGGCGTCAGGCAGCACCGCCGGCGACTGGTCGGAGAGCACGACCGTCGACGGGACCGCCGGCGCCTCGACCGGGACCGGGTGGAAGGCGACGTCCCGGAACACGCCGACGGCCATCCGCACGTCGAACCGCTTCTTCGCGTCGTCGAGGAGCGCGCGGGTCTCCGGGCTGTAGGCGGCGCGGACCGCGGCGCTCGCCCGCGCCTGTCCGAGCTGGGCGAGGCCCAGCGACAGTAGCGGCGCCGCCCAGAACAGCCGTCCGGCGAGGCCGCTCGTCGGGAGCGCGAGGGCGAACCCGGGATCGAGGTAGACGGCCCGGCCGGGCGCGAGTCCTGCGACGGCGCGCTGCAGCACCGCGCCGCCGAGCGAGTGGCCGACCACGCTGTCGAGTCCCGCCGGCAGCGACTCGACCAGATCGGCGGCCATGTCGTCGATCCGGTAGGACTCCGCCCGGGCGCTCGCGCCGTGCCCGCGCAGATCGACGGCCGTGACCGTGTAGCGGCCGGTCGCGACGAGCCGCTCGACGAACGGCCCCCAGGTCGCCGCCGACGCACCGAGCCCGTGCACCAGCCCGACGTGTCGCGGTCCGGATCCGGTGGTGAGGGTCTGCAGGCGCATCCCCTGATCCTGCCGGAGACGGCGCCTGAGGCGGAGGCGCCGGGCGGATGCGGAGCCTGCTGCTGCACCCTCTGCGTCGACGATCGCGCCACATCTCCTGCCATCGAGGTGTGCGCTCTTGGCTCCGCCGATGAGCGCTGGGAGGTTCTCCGGATGCGGTGGCACTCCGCCGTCCGCCCGAGCAGCCGGCCGAAGAGAGGACCTCCATGACAGCGACGAGCAGAGCCACGGGAACGGTCGGCCGGACCGCCGTCGTCTTCGGGGCTGCGGGTCTCGTCGTCGGGGCCGTCGTCGGCGGAGCCGCCGTCTTCGGAGCGGGGCTCCTCCTCGACGACTCGAGATCGAGGATCACGATCCGGGACGTCACCCGCGCGGAGCTGGACGGACTCGAGCGCGCTGCCGCTCCGAGCAGGGAGGCCTGCGGAGATCGTCGTGGGTGCGTGGAGGGCGTCGACGGGCCCGGGGCGTCGATCCACCGCTACCACTCCCTCGATCTCGCGCGCCAGGCGACGGTGTACAACACGAGGGACGTCTACCGGTCGGACCGGCTCGTCGCCGAGTTCGAACCGGATCTGGGCCCCGATGAGCGGCACGACCTGATCCAGGTGATCGAAGGGACCTGGACCGGGAGCAGCGACTGACGGGCGTGAAGCGAGCCGCCCGGACGGCGTCGACGAGCGACCGGAGGGCGGGGCCCTCGACTACTCGCCCAGCGCCGATCCTCCTCCGGAATGCCCACCGGACAGGGGCCTCCACAGGGGGTCCGCCCGGGTGCGGTCCGGGCCTACGCTCGCCCCATGCATCTCCGCACTGTCGCGATGAGGCCTGGCGCCGCCGCTCTCGGGCCGGTCGGCGCGCCCCCACAGACCGCGCTGGACGACGTGCTCGCCCACCTGGTCGCGGCGCTCGCGATCGGATCCGGCCTGCTGCTGGTACCGGTGGGCGTCGGCGGAGTGCCGCTGCTCGCCTCGGGATCGGCTGGAGCGAGCGTCTTCGAGGCCTGGACGCTGATCCGCACCACCGTGGCGCTGCAGGTCGGCATCGCCGTGCTCGCGATCGGTCTCGGCGCCGTGGCGCGGACGCGCGGACCCGCGGGAACCCGAGCGGAGCGCTGGTGCGTGGTCGCCGCGATGAGCGCCGCGATCGGCGTGGTGCTGCTGGTCGTGCCGCCGGTCTGAGGACCCCGGGGAGCGTCGCCCACCAGTCTGTCCGGGTCGCCGCGCGCGCCCGTGACCGGACCGTCACTTCGCGCCGAGCGGCGTGATCGGATCGTTACAGGATCCGGCACCGGCTGAGGTTCCGCATAGGACACACTCAGCGACAGGGGGCGAGCGTCCCCCGCTCATGGGGAAGCCGACCGCGATCAGCGGCTCGGAGGAAGCAGGAATCGTGCGCTCTGCGCGACGACGCCACGGCGTCACCGTCATCACCACTGCGGCACTGCTGGGGGCGCTCGCGTTCCCGTCCGTCGCTCTGGCCACCGAGGTCGTCCCGGACGCCGCCTCGAGTCCTGCACCGGCCGAGCCGGCTCCCGCCGCGGAGCCGACCGCGACTCCGGAGCCCACGGCGACGCCGCAGCCGGCCTCGACTCCGGCGCCCACTCCGGCTGCGACCATCACGCCCGTCGAGAGCGCGCAGTCGCCCCTGGCGATCGCCCTCGACCGCACCACCTACGAAGCGGGCTCGGCGTTCTCCGCGATCCCGTCGGCGGAGGGCTGGGCCGGCGGCCTGGACGTGTCCGGGACCGGTTTCCAGCCCGGCACCGTCGCCGTCGTCGTGCTCCGCGACGGCGACTCGGAGGAGGCCGTCACCACCAGCGTGATCACCGCCTCCGGCGAGCTCCGCCTCCAGGACTGGCTCCCCACCGACGCGGACGGCGTCGCGGTGGACCCCCACCTCCCGCTCCCCGGCGAGACGATCTCCGTCGTCGCGGAGGGACTCGACGCCTCGGGCGCCCGTGTCGCCTCCGACGCCGTCGAGCTGACCGTGACGCAGCCCGACACGAGCGTCGTCTTCCAGAACCGGGAGGACGGCGGGGTGCTCCCGGCCGGTGCGGACATCCAGGTCGGAGAGTTCCGGATCCACGGCGTCGTCGCCTCGTTCCGCGGATTCGACCGCGGCGAGGACGTGTCCGTCACGCTCACAGCGCCCGACGGCAGCACCTCCGCCCTCGTGCCCCCCGCGCCGACCCCGCTCTCGGGCGAGGCCTTCGTCCTGCTCGACGCCGACACCATGGCGGACCAGCTGGGCACCTTCACCGTCACCGCCACGGGAGAGACCAGCGGACGCTCCGTGACGTCGTCGCTCGAGCAGGTCCCCTCGCGCACCGCGATCCGGATCTGGCCCCAGGGGGCTTCGCCCGAGCCCGCCCCGGCGGACGGACAGCCCACCAGCGGTGGCGCACTCCTCGGCTTCGGCGCGGACGAGACCGTCTCGATCGGCGTCTTCTCGACCTCGGGTGCGCGCCAGACGCTCACGGGCGGCGGCTCGAGCCGCGAGGTCGGCGTCGACGCGCTGGGCTGGAGCCTGATCTCCCTCGGCGAGTACCCGCTGCAGGACCCGGCGAGCGAGATCTACTGCGTCATCGCCCGCGGCACGTCGAGCGGTCTCGTGGCGAGCACCTCCTACGACTACACGCTGACGGAGGAGGACCCGATCGCCGGAGAGGCCGACTGCTCCGCCGCGGTCGCCGCGGTCACGGCGCACCCTGTCGGCGCCGGGCCCGCAGGGCACCCGGCCGGCTCCGGACCCGCGGCGCAGACGGGCGGCCACCGCCCCGTCCTCGCCTCGACCGGCGTCTCGACGACCGCGCCGCTCGCCCTGGCCGCCTTCGGCATCCTCGGCGGTCTCGCCCTGACGGTGCGCCGCCGCCGCGCGTAGACGGCCACGCACCGCGGACGACGAAGGTGCCCGGGCACACCGCCCGGGCGCCTTCGCCGTCGCGAGACCCGTCGGGTCAGTCGGACGGCACCGCGCAGGTCTCCTCCGCCGCGGTCTGGCCCGGAGCGTCGACGGCGACGGGAGCGGGATCCGTCGGAGCCGCGCCGCCGTCCGCGGGCGCCTCCGCCGCGGGCGCCTCCTCCGCCGGAGCGTCGGATGCGAGGGTCACCGGCTGGTCGTTGAGGACGCGGTTCATGAGCTCGGCCCCGACCTCGGCGTTGGGCACGACCTTGCCCGGGTAGTCCGGGTCGTCGAGCGCCGGGTACTGCACGAACACCATCTTCGAGAGGTCGACGTCCTTCAGCGCGAGGGCGAGCGAGATCATCGTCGCCGGGCTCGTGAGCGACGTCGACAGGTGCACGTTCGACGAGGTCGCCTGCGCGAGTCCGTAGAGGGCGGGGATGTTCGAGAGGGTGTCGGCCGAGCGGACGGTGCGCATCAGCGAGGCCAGGTACTGCTGCTGCGACGAGATGCGGCTGAGGTCGCTCTGGTCGCCGACGCCGTGGCGGCTGCGGAGGAACGAGAGGGCCATGGACCCGGAGACGGTGGAGGTGCCGGCGGGCAGGTCGAGTCCCGAGTCGGTGTCGAGGATCGGACCCGTGAGGCAGATCGGGACGCCGCCGACGGCGTTGCTCATCTCGATGACGCCGTTGAAGGACACCCAGCCGGCGTAGGGCACCGTCAGGCCGGTGAACTGCTGCAGGGTGTCGTTGACGCAGGCGAGCCCGCCGTACTGGAACGCGGAGTTGAGCGGGACGCCGGCGGCGGCCTCGGTGACGACGCCCGTCTCGGGGTCGGTGCACGCGGGACGGTCCAGGATCAGGTCGCGCGGGAAGCTGATCACCGTCGCGCTGCGGTGGTCGGCCGAGACGTGGAGCAGGATGTTGACGTCGTTGAGCGTGTCGTCGCGGACGCCGAAGGAGTCGCCCTGCGTGGCGTCGTTGTCGGTGCCGACCACCAGGACGTCGAAGCCGCCCTCGACCGCGCCCATCTGCACGTTCCCGGCGGTGGGAGGAGCGACGCCCAGGTCGACCGCGTTGTCGGCGACGTTCCGGCTGATGCTCACCGTCGCGATCGCCACGAGCGAGGTGGCGCTGACGGCGAGGACGCCGACCACCGCCGCGATCCCGACCACCACTGTCCGCACCCCGGACCGCCGCCGGAGCCGCCCGTGCCGCACCGCGCGCTCGTGAACCCTCATGCGCTCCCACCCCTCGCCCCGCCCGCCCGTTCGCCGACGCAGTCGCTCGCCAGTGTAGGCAGGCCCCCTCCGATGCGGCGCGGAACGGCCCTGCTACCGTCGTGCGCGCATCGAGGAGCGGAGGAGGAGCCGTGGAACGCCGAGTCGTCGATCCCGTCACGCAGATCGAGTGGATCGTCCCGCCGTTCGCGACCGAGGAGGACACCCTCGCCCGCGCGCGGGCCGATCGGGAGGGGCGGCTCGCCGACCTCCGCCTGTACCCGGACCACTGCGCGGAGTATCCGCTCTGGGCGGTCGACGGCCCGATCGACGATCCGGGTGCGATCGGCGTCCCGGAGGCCCTACACGGACCGCTGCTCCGCTGGCAGGAGCTCTGGGCGTCCGGATGCGACGTGTTCGAGGGCTGGAGGAGCGCCGAGGCGGAGGAGCGCTGGCTCGCCCTCGGCCGGGAGCTGCATACCGAGCTCGAGGCCGCCCTCTGGCTGACGACCCGGGTGCTCGCCTGCTTCTGAGGACTACTGCCCGGGCATCCGCGCAGAAGCCGCCGCCGCAACCCGTCCCCGGACCGGCCCCCGCGTGCCTACCCTGAACGGTGCGCTCTCCTCGTCTTCTGCAGCAGGTCGTCGGCAAGCTCGGCGGGCAGCGGCCCGCGGCCCCGGTGAGCCGTCGAGCGCAGCGCGCGCTCCTCGCCGAGCAGACGGTCCGCGGAGTGCTCGAGCTGGCCGTGCGGCTGGGCGAGACGCTGCTCTCGCTGGGGTCCGCGGCCGCCGAGGTGACCGAGACGATCCAGCGGGTGTGCCGCGCCTACGGCATCGAGTGCCAGGTCGACCTCACCTTCACGTCGATCCTGGTCGTGCACGACGGAGGCGACGACTCCCCCAGCGTGAGCGTGCTGCGCGTCGTCCCCTCCCGCAGCGCCGACTACGAGCGGCTCGCTCGCGTGACGGCGCTCGTCACCGCCATCACCGAGGGCTCGCCGGAGGTGCGGGTCGCCGATGCCGTCGACTCCGCCGAGGCCCGCGAGGAGGCCCGGCACCAGTTCGAGGCCGCGCACGACCGGCTCGACGCGATCCTCGTCCAGCCGCACCGCTACCGCCGCGGGGTCGTCACCCTCACGCTCGCGCTGATGGCGGCGGGCGTCGCGCTCCTGCTCGGGGGCGGACCCCTCGTCGTGCTCCTCGCCGCCGCGACGGCCGCCGCGATCGACCTGGTCAACCAGCTGCTCGCCCGCTGGGGCCTGCCCGCCTTCTTCCAGCAGATCGCCGGTGCCGCGGTGGCGACCGGAGTGGCGGTGGTGCTGCTCGCGGTCGTGCCGCGGCTGCCCGTGGAGCTGGCGGTGCTGCCGCCCGCGCTCGTCGTCGCGTCGGGGGTGGTCGTGCTCCTCGCCGGGCTCTCGTTCGTGGGAGCGGCGGACGACGCGATCAACGGGTTCCCGATCACGGCGGGCGGCCGGCTGCTCGAGGTCGGGCTGCTGACGCTGGGCATCGTCGTCGGCATCGCCGTGGTGCTCGACGGCGCGCGCTCGCTCGGGGTCGAGCTGGTGCTGGTCGACTCCTACGCCCGCCCCTGGCCGGCCGCCGTGCAGGTGCTCGGTGCCGGGGTCGCGGCGGGCGCCTGGGCGCTCTCGTCGCACACCCCTCCGCGGCCCGCGCTCATCGCCGCCCTCACCGGCGCCGGTGCGTTCCTCGTCTCCGACTCGCTGACCACCTCGGGCTTCGCGCCGCTCATGGCCAACGCCCTCCCGGCGCTGGCGATCGGCCTGCTCGGCGAGATGCTGGCCGAGCGGATGCGGGTGCCCGCCGTGGTGACGACCGCGTGCGCGATCGTCCCCCTCCTGCCCGGCCTCACCCTCTACCGCGGCGTCCTCGGCCTCACCTCGAACGCCGGCCCGAGCGCCGGGATCGAGCTCCTGCTCCAGGCGGGCATGATCGCGCTGGGCCTCGCCGGCGGAGTCACGCTCGGCCGGATCGCCTACCGCCGCCTGCGCACCCCGATCGTGCGGGCGGTGGCGCCGGTCCGCGCCCGGACCCGCCGGGACCGCGGGATCGAGCAGGCCCTCGCCGCCGACGTCCTCTACCCCGACGGCGCCGAGGCCGGGCAGGCGGACACCGCACAGGACGCCACGGCGTCGGGCAGCGGATCCGGCCTCACGGCGTCCGACCCGTCGGCGTCGGCCGCGGTCGACCCCGCACCGCTGCCCGACGAGCCGACGCCGGCCGCCGAGGAGCCGTTCAACCGCACCGGGATCGTCCCGATCGTCAGCACGATCGGCGTGACGGAGCCGGTGCCGATCGTCACCGAGGAGGATCCGGCCGACCGGGGCTGACGACAGGGCCTGCTCCCGCGGTCGGCTCCTCGCCGCAGAGGGAGGCGCCGCGCCGGTCAGTCCGCGTGGCCCCGCACGACCGCGGTCCGGCGGGTGTCGATCACGATCACCGAGCCGAGCACGATCAGGGCGAGCGACACCGAGGCGAGCGTGTCGGTCAGCCAGTGGTAGCCGAGGTAGAGCCGGGCGACGATCTGGCCGGCGATCATCCCGAGCGAGAGCGCGAAGCCCCCGATCATCCAGCTCCGGGAGGAGCGGCGGGAGGCGAGGAGGAACGTGGTGATCAGGAAGAAGTCGCTCACGCCGGTGACGTGGCCGGAGGGGAACGAGAAGGTTCCGTCGGGCCCGAGCAGCATGTACTCGACCGGCGGGCGCATCCGCATCACGAGGTGAGCGGCCAGCTGCACGCTGAGCATCCCGACGAGCATGCCGCCGGCCAGGAGGATCGGCCGCCAGAGGTGCCGCGCGAGGACGAACCAGAGCACGAGCACCGCCAGGATGATGACCGGCAGGTAGACCGGCCCGAAGACGGTGGCGAGCGCGTCCATCACGACCGTGCCCTCGGCGGAGCGCTTCTCGCGGAACCACTCGGCGACGACCGGATCGAGGACGGTGAGGCCGGTGCCGCTCGCGACCTGCGCGGTGAAGGCCGCGAAGAGGACGACGCCGACGCCGATGAGGCCGAAGCCGGCCCGGTCGAGGCCGCGGCGCGCCTCCGGGGCCATCACGCGCTCCTCCACGAGGAACCGCTGGTGGAAGCGGGCGCGGCGCGAGAGGGCGGGGGCGGTCATCCGCTCACCCTAGGGCTGCGGAGGCGCCGCCGACCGGGCCGTTCGCTCAGCGTCCTGCCGTGTAGTGCGTCTGGATCTGCTCCGGCGTGAGGACCGTCGAGTACACCGCGGCGTAGCGCAGGCTCCCGCCGAAGTACGAGGAGCCGACGTTCGGCCACTGGCCGCCCAGGCTGTCGTATCCGATCTTCCAGGTGCCCGTCGTGTTCTCGGCCGTGCGGTACGTGCTGTTCGAGGCGACCTTCACGCCGTCGACCCAGAGCGCGATGCCCGCCGTCGGCGAGAGCGTGGAGACGACGTGGTGCCAGAGCCCGTCGTTGACGGCTCGGGTGCTCGTGATGGTCTGCGCGGCGCCGTTGTAGACGCCGAAGACGAGCTTGCCGTCGGCGCCGATGTAGGTGTGGCGGTCGTACTGGCCGCCGGGAGCGGTGGCGCCCGCGCTGAAGCTGAAGAGCTTGCCGCCGGCGTTCGTGGTCTTGAACCAGATCTCGGTGCTGAAGGTGCCGGGGTTCCTGATCTCCAGCGGCGTGCTCAGGTACTGGTTGGTGCCGTTCGGCGTCCACGAGCCGCCCGCGTCGCGCGGGCAGGCCTTGGGCGTCGCGGCGGAGCTGACCATCGCGGTCGGGAAGAGGCTGGTGGAGCGGTAGGTGCCCGGGTACTGGCCGGAGTCCGTGTCGGGCGCGGTCGTCGATCCGCTCGGCTGCGCGAGCGTGTAGGAGAAGAGCGCGGCCCCGCGGTCGGCGGCGAGGGCGCCGTCGCAGGTGAAGAACGCGGCGGCGCTGCCGACCGTGTTGGTCGAGTTCAGGATCGAGGCGGTGTACGCGCCGGAGGTGGCGGGGGCGGTGAGCAGCACGGCGGCCAGGGCGGCGGCGGCGAGAGCGGCGGCGGCAGACCTCGGACGGGCGAGGAGGGTGCGCAGCCGCGCGGCCGGTGAGGCGGCGGAGAGGCGGTGCCGGCTCATGCCGTCTCCTCCTCGCGGGCGGCGCGGCGGCCGCGCTCGGCGGTCCGCTCCGGCTCGCCGGGGAGGCCGACGAAGACCGTGTAGAGCACCGGGATCGCGCAGAGCAGGACGAAGAGGACCCAGCCCCAGAACGGCAGGTGCAGAGCGGAGGAGAGGGCGTAGGCGTCTCCGTCGTGCGCCGGGATCTGCAGGCGGCCGACCTGTCCGGAGACCAGGTCGACAGGGTCGGCGCCCTCGGCGCTCACGCGGATGGGGAGGACGCCCGTCGAGACGAGCGTGGCGTTCGTCGTGCCGCTGTCGACCGTGGCCTCGAGGACGACGATGCCGACCAGCGGGCGGAGCACGAAGACGGTGACGGACGCGACGAGCGAGAGGCCGAGGATCCGCATCGACGCCCGCTGGGTGGGCGAGGCGATGAAGCGGGTGAGCAGCTGCACGAGGACGGCGCCGATGATCAGCAGCGGCAGGCCGCGCACGAGCCAGCCGAGCACCGGCAGCGCCGTGGTGACGACTCCGATGAGCTGGTCCTGGCCGGTGGCCCACGGATCGACGGCTCCGTTGATGTCGCCCTGGGTGCGGAGCGTGCCGTCGTCGGCGATCTCGACGACCCGGTGGGTGTAGGTCTCGTCGGGCGTGGTGGTGGGGTGGAAGCTGACCGCGTCGCCGACCCGGACGTCCTCGAGGGCCGTCGGCTCGGTGAGGACGAGGGTGCCGACCGGGGCGGCCGTGCCCATGGAGGGCGTCTGCACGATGAACCAGCGTCCGCCGGACGCGTGGAACAGGAGCGCCGCCGCGACCAGGACGGCCAGCAGAGCGGTCGTCGTCCAGATGAGGGCGATGCGGAGGAGGGACCGGCGGGGGCGGTCGGCGGTCCGCTCCGGCTCGCCGGGGAGGC